>DNNV01000369.1 GCA_003497505.1 Clostridiales bacterium
TATAAAAGAAGTCACCGTTAACTCCGGCTGTTGCTCCTGAGGATTTAATCATTGAACTCAGAGGAGAGCGGACAGATACTCCGTTTTCATTTGTAAGGGGTTTGACCTCCGTATACTTATCTGTTAAGTTAGCACGTACAACATTTATGTTCATCCAGCCTGCAGAGGTGTACCTCTCTATTCTTTCGTATGTAATGCCGGTTGATAGCCTGGTCTGCTCAGCCAGGTCGTATACGGTATAAAAGCTGCTTCCATATGCGCTTGAGCTTAATAAAATTGCCAGCGCAGCGGAGAAAACCGCTATTTTCTTAATAAACAAATAAATCATTCCTTTCTGTTTTAAACTTGCGAAATCATTATAACACAAAAATCAGTGATGTTTTATTAATTTACTGTTACTAAGTCAGTAATATTTAGAAACGCAGGATTAAATTCCATTTTTAATTAGACGTTTTTTTGAAGAATTTGTTCCAGTGATTTTGAATAAGCAAACAAAATAATACTAAAATAAAATTAACAGAAATTAAAAATAATTTTGATATATATTGACAATAAAAATGGTATATGATATGATTTAAAAAAATACTCCTTATCAAGAGTGGTGGAGGGACGAGGCCCAATGAAACCCGGCAGCCTGATTATTCAAGGTGCCAATTCCCGCGGATATCCGAAAGATGAGGCAAATTAGACAATGGACCTCTTCTGCGGAAGGGTTTTTTTATTTGAAATTGGTTTATACCGATTTAAAGAAAGGAATAGAACTATGAAAAAATGGTTATTTACATCTGAATCAGTTACAGAAGGCCATCCTGACAAGATGTGCGATCAGATATCAGATGGTATTTTGGATGCGATTATGGAACAAGATCCAAATGGAAGAGTTGCCTGTGAAACAGTTACTAAAACAGGATTTGTGCTTGTAGCGGGAGAAATCAGCACAAGCTGCTATATTGATATACCTAAAATAGTCAGAAATACTGTTAAGAATATAGGATATGACAACGCAGAATACGGCTTTGATTATAAGACCTGCGCCGTATTTACATCAATTGAAGAACAGTCCCAGGATATAGCAATGGGTGTGAATGAAGCAGATGAGTACAAAAAAGATGATCAGGATACAAACGACATGATAGGTGCCGGAGATCAGGGCATGATGTTTGGATTTGCGTGTAATGAAACGCCTGAACTGATGCCTATGCCCATATATCTGGCTCATAAGCTGGCGCTTAAATTAACAGAGGTTAGAAAGAACAAAATTGTAAGCTATTTAAGACCGGACGGAAAAACTCAGGTTACTGTTGAATACCATGACAACAAGCCTGTAAGAGTGGACACTATTGTTATATCCACACAGCACGGACCGGATGCTGACAGAGCAACAATCGAAAGAGATTTGATTGAGCACGTTATTAAGACTACTGTACCTGCAGAGCTGCTGGACGAGGATACAAAGTACTTCATCAATCCTACAGGAAGATTTGTAATAGGCGGACCTCAGGGAGACTCAGGACTTACGGGAAGAAAGATAATTGTTGATACCTACGGCGGATATGCACGTCATGGCGGCGGAGCATTTTCAGGAAAGGATCCCACAAAGGTTGACCGTTCTGCAGCATATGCAGCGAGACACATTGCAAAAAATATAGTTGCCGCAGGGCTTGCCGATAAGTGTGAAGTGGAGCTTGCCTATGCTATAGGTGTAGCAAAGCCTGTTTCAATAATGGTTGAAACTTTCGGAACAAACAAGATTGATGAAGCAATAATAGAGAAGGCCGTTGCAGAAAACTTTGACCTAAGACCGGCTGCAATTATTGAGAGATTCAATCTCAGAAGGCCTATATATCAGCAGGTGGCTGCTTACGGACATTTCGGAAGAGATGATCTAGATCTTCCATGGGAAAAAACAGATAAGGCTGAAGTATTAAAAAAATATTTATAATTGATTAGAGGCTGTTGCATTTAAATGAATGTCACTTTGACATCGGAGTTTTCATATTTATATATGAAGGCCGCGTCATTATGGCATACGTTAATGCAGCAGCTATATTTTTAATTAAGGAGAACATTTATCTAATGCTGGAAAGAAGTTCAGGAATACTCCTGCCTATAAGCTCACTTCCATCTAGGTACGGCATAGGTACACTAGGGAAGGAAGCATTTGATTTTGTGGATTTTTTACATTCATGCAAACAGAGATACTGGCAGCTTTTGCCCATGGGTCCTGTTTCGTATGGAGATTCTCCGTATGCATCATTTTCGGTATTTGCGGGCAATCCGTACTATATAGACCTTCAGGCTTTAATAGAAGAGGGAATTTTGGCTCATAAAGACTGCGAAGTACTGAATTCAGACGACGAATATGTGGATTACGGCAGGCAGTTTTATTACAGATATGAAATATTGTATAAGGCATTTGCTAATTCAAAAGAGAAATACAGACGTGAAATAAACGAGTTCGCGCTCAACAATCAATGGGTGCACGATTATTCTCTGTTTATGACACTTAAGTATTACAATAAGCAGAAGCCATGGTATGAATGGGAAGAGAAAATCGCAGAAAGAGACAGGGAGGAGATTGAAAAATACCGGCATATCCTCAAAGAAGAAATAGAGTTCTGGACATTTTTACAATATGTATTTTATGAGCAATATTATAAATTGAAGAATTACGCCCGCAGTAAAGGAGTGTTTCTCATAGGAGATATTCCTATTTATACAGCAGAGGACAGCGTTGAGGCCTGGGCAGAAGGAAGACTGTTTATGAACCTGGTTGCAGGAGTTCCGCCGGATGCATTTTCCGACGAGGGCCAGCTCTGGGGAAATCCTGTATATAACTGGGGATATCTCAGAGAAAATTCCTACGAATGGTGGATAAAAAGATTAAAGTGGTCTCTAAATCTGTATGACACTGTCAGAATAGACCATTTCAGAGGATTTGACGAGTTCTGGGCAGTTGAGAGGGGCTCCGAAAATGCAATTGACGGTAAGTGGCTGCCGTCAGAGGGCAGGGAATTGTTCAACCGTGCCGTAAATGAAATAAAAAATCTCAGTATCATTGCGGAGGATTTGGGAATTATTACAGACAGTGTCGTAAGGCTGAGAAAGGAATTTGGCTTTCCCGGCATGAAAATACTTCAGTTTGCATTTGACGGTAATCCAGAAAACCCATATTTGCCTGGAAATTACGAGGAAAATTCCGTTGCATACACCGGAACCCATGACAATGATACTTTGAAGGGATGGTATGAAAAGCTTGATGAAAGTGTGAAGAAATATGTTTTAAAAAGTTTGAATATATCCGGGCATGCAAAAGGGGACAGCATAATATTCTCAATGATAGAAAAAGTCTTAACCGGTAAATCGTGCCTGAGTATAATTCCGATGCAGGATTATTTGTATTTGTGTTCAGAGGCAAGAATGAACGTGCCTTCAACGCTGGGGGGCAACTGGACCTGGAGGCTGAAAAAGGAAATGTTTACACAGGAACTTTCGGATAAAATAAAAGCTGTCACAGTATTAAGCAACAGGGCTAAGTGAACTGTTGTATTACACCTATTTAAAGTTCATGAGCACAACGCCTGACATGGCCATTGCAATGCCGATTACCTTGTATATATTCATATATTCATGAAAGATTAATACTCCGATAATTACTGAAAGAATGTTGACTATTGCAGAAGAAAAAGGAACGATGAAGCTTAAATCGTTTTTAACCACTATGCCTGTCCACAGCACAAAGCTTGTGATGTAAAATAAAAGCGCAAACATCATTTTTATGCTTATATTAAGGAAGAATGCACCGTTTTGAAATCCAAGAACAATAGGCTGAGCCGAGAGCTTCATCATGAAAAGCCCGAGAACCGTAAAAAAAATGTATGCTATAAAATTATTCAAGATGATCCTCCCTTATTATTTTCGTTTAAATCGACCGAGCAGGCCAATACCATAAAAGGAAACAAAAGAAATATAAACCATAAGTATCTGTAATCCTGTGCAGGCATAGTCAGGAACACTATTATTCCGTTGCACACTGCCGGTATAAACAAACTGATTCTTTTGTCCCTTTGAAGCAGCAGATACATCATCAATATGAATTCCAGCGCAAGGTAAAATCCTGTGCGCCATATTAATGTATTGGACAGATATGTTTCCATCAATGTGGCGGATGCAAGCAGTTTCACAGCATCAGTCAATTTGTTTTCTGTTCGTTCAACTCCGAATTCATCTGTCATTTCCTTCTGTATCACTGTTGTATATGCATTGTTGTAGCTGAATTTGTCGTTTGTAACAGACCACATTGTAACAGAAAGATTGAATTTATCACCTAAGATTACACCAGGATGCTTAAGTGCAGCTTCAATATAAATTCTTATTGCGTCCCCGGTGCTTATTCTTGAGAGGTTACTTAAAAACTTCGGTGTATTGCTTGATATTGTATCAGCAAAATACGGATTATAGAATTCATTCATCTGTTTTGGAGTGCATACCGTTTCAATTGTTTTTCTGCTTTCCACATTTAAGTCATTCTCATTTCCGGATACATAAACGGCGGAGTATCCCTGATATATGGGTCGAAGCTTCATTCCCGGCGGATTAGGCAGCGCATTGAGCTGCTTTGGGATTATTACACTTATGAGAAGGAACACAATAAGTGAAGCTGCTGCCGAAGCCAAATAATTTCTTGTTTGAATTTTATTTCTGCTTCTGTACACATATGCAAACGCAAATATAAGCATAGCTATGTAAGCTAAAATTCCGTTAAACCGGAATAAAGAAATTACAAGCACGCACAAAGCAAATTCAACAGAATGGAAGTGTTTG
>DNNV01000073.1 GCA_003497505.1 Clostridiales bacterium
AAGAGGAGGTAAAAAATATAATATATAAATTTGTTTATAAAGGGTGATGACGCAAGTTGAAAAAAATTATCAAGCTATTATTATTAATTATTACTTTTATTGTGTTATCCATTGAGCCGGTATTGGCAAAAACCGTATACTATGATACTTATAACCACTGGGCGGAAAAAGATATAGATTTCGCCTCAAACACTCTGAAGGTTTTCAAGGGCTATGGTGATTTCACCTTCAAGCCTGAAAGCAATATTACAAGAGCAGAGTTTATAACTATCCTTCAAAAAACGGCACTCCGGCAAAACCGTATGAATGAGGTTTACTCAAGCAACATGTCATACAATGATATGTCAAACAAGCATTGGTCATACACTTTTATTATTTCCATGTATGAGCACTTGAAAACAAACCTTGAGTATTCGTTCACTGACATTTTCCCCGGAACAGATTTTTATCCCGACAAACCTATTACACGTGAGGAGTCTGCTGCTTTAATCGCAACATTCTGCAAAAATGCTGTTTATGACAACAATCTAAGCTTCAGGGATGTAAGCAGCGGAAGCAAGTATTACAATGAAATAAAGACTCTCTACAACGCAGGAATTGTAACAGGTTACGAGGATATGTCTTTTAAAGGCGGAAATAATATTACAAGAGCGGAAGCGGCCGCAATTATACGAAGAGTGTACAATGACATGAATACAGGCGACGGCAGCAAGTATCTCACCAAGCTTGAGTTCCTCCCTATAAAGGGTGATGATATGTACTCATACTTCGGCAGCTACAATTTAAGCAAGGCTGATGCTTCCGACAAAAGGTATATCAAGTCTAAGGATACCTTGGAATATGTCACATACGGAGGATATATTTTCCCCGAAGATTCGCACTTATACGATTTAAACGCAGTTCAGACAATGGAATCACTGCGCTCTGCAGGCTACCACAACGTAACCGGCACTAATTTTTACATGATTACATTCGGAAATTACACAAATGCGCAAAAATCTCAATATGCCAATGAGATACTGGCAAATGCCGCATCAAGAAATGATCTTAAGGATTCAGAGATGATGCAGATTTTTGCAACTGTCAGCAAGTATGATGTAAAGGAAGATCTGTATATGGGAGCCCTTCAAAAATGGGATAGCCTGACAACAGATAACAACGCAAAAGCAAACATACTGTTTTTCAGATATGCGTATTACATTAAAAGCAACAATAAGGAAATGCTTAAAACCCTCGTTTATGATGATTTGAAAAAATCTAACAACATACCTTCTCTCTTAAACATAAACTGGGGATTGACGGCAGGGTCGGAAATAATTGATTTCAGGAACTACAGCTTCGGCAGCTACAGCTTTTCGCTGTACAAGGACACAACGCTTTACAGATATACATCAAGTTCGATACTACCTGTAAATTACAGTTCAAAGGTTGTGGAGCTTGTAAACTTACTCCTTATTGAAAAAAGTGAAAAGCCTTCAACAGCAAACTTTGCGGGATATGAGAGCATTTTTCAGAAATATTCGCTAAACAGATTGTATGTTCTGAACTTCATAGGCGAAAAGGAAAGAGCTTTTGTGGAAGGCATCAACGATTATGAAATAATAAAAACATTCAAAATCTATCAGACAAACAAGTCGGTTATAGATGACAACTACATTGGGATCTTAAAAAAAGTAAAGCATTAACCCGTTTGGGTTAATGCTTTATTTTAGTCCGCATATAATCTGATTATTTCCAACAGCAGTTCTACTGTTTTTTCCATGGACTGAACAGGAATATATTCGTATCTGCCGTGATAGTTGTGTCCGCCTGTACAAAGGTTTGGGCAAGGAAGACCCATATATGACAATCTTGCTCCGTCTGTACCACCTCTTATAGGCACAACCTCAGGCTCAACTCCTATATTTTTCATCGCTTTTACGGCTGTTTCAACAATGTGCATATGAGGAAGTATCTTTTCTCTCATATTGTAATATGAATCCTTCAGCTCTGTTACAACTGTTCCCTCTCCGTATCTTTCATTCAAATAGTCTGTTATTTTAATGAATCTTTCCTTTTTCTCATTAAATTTCTCGCTGCTGTGGTCTCTGATTATGTAGTTGAGATATGTTTTTTCCACATTTCCGCTCATGTCATTCAGATGATTGAAGCCTTCATAGTTCTCCGTATTCTCTGGAACTTCATGCATCGGAAGCATGCTGTTGAATTCAAAGCCTATGAGAAGAGAATTTTTCATCTTGTTTTTAGCCGTTCCGGGATGTATATTAACGCCGTTGATTTCCACCTTAGCACTTGCCGCATTGAAATTTTCGTACTCTATTTCGCCTAATTTTCCTCCGTCAACGGTGTAGGCGAATTCAGCTCCAAAGCCTTCCACATCAAATTTATCAGCTCCGCTCCCCACTTCCTCGTCAGGCGTAAAGCCTATTTTGATTGTGCCGTGCCTTACATCCGGGTTATTGAGCAAGTACTCAGCCATAGACATTATTTCAGCTATTCCTGCCTTGTTGTCAGCACCCAGAAGCGTTGTTCCGTCTGTGACAATAAGATCCAGGCCCTTGTATATCTTCATATGCTCAAACATGTCTGTCTTCATTACAATATTTTTTTCCTCATTCAAAACAATATCTCCACCGTCATAACCGTAAACAATTCTCGGCTTGATATCATTTCCCGGCATATCCGGCGATGTGTCCATATGAGCTATAAAACCCATAACCGGTATCTTTTTGTCTGTATTTGAAGGAATCGTTCCATACACATACCCGTATTCGTCCATAAATGCATCGTTGATACCAATGGATTTCATTTCATCAACCAGGTGGAGAGCCAAATCCTTTTGCTTCTCACTGCTTGGTATAACATCCTGGTCCGGCACTGATTGAGTATCAAATTTCACATAATTTAAAAATCTGTCCTGTACTTTCATGATATTTCCTTTCTTCTGTTTTACAGTTATTATATCACCGGCTAACTGTTATTTCAATGAGACCTTGTGTTTATATTAAAAATATAATATAATTATTAAGAAGATTAAAACATGGAGGGATACAATGGATTTTATGAAAAAGGCTTACAAGGTAAAATGTGAAACAATCATTAAAAATCTGCAGAGAAGAAATATGGAGGGCTTCTACGTTGACACTAAGGAAGAGGCGATAGAAAAAGTTATGTCTCTCATTAAGCAGGATGATGTTGTATCTTGGGGAGGTTCCTATACCATCGAGGAGCTTGGCATAAAAAAACTTATTGCCGAGAAGCAGATTTCTGTAATTGACAGAGATACCGCACGCTCACCTGAAGAAAGATGGCAGATTATGAAGAATGCATTGACAGCAGACGTATTTCTTACAAGTGCCAACGCAATAACAATGGACGGAGAATTACTGAACATCGACGGTAACGGAAACAGACTGGCAGCATATACATTTGGACCGGATTCCGTAATAGTGGTTGCAGGTGTTAACAAAATTGTTCCCCAATTAAGTGACGCACTGGGAAGAGCACGTACAGAAGCAACTGTACCTAATGCAATAAGATTAAACATGCAAACTCCTTGCAGCGTTACAGGAAAATGTTCAGAGTGTACAACAAAGGATACATTGTGCAGCCAGATATTGGTTACGAGATATTCAAAACCTCAGAACAGAATCAAAGTAATACTTGTCGGAGAACATATAGGCTTTTAAATATCACGGGGCGCAGATGGTGCCCCGTTTTTTATAAACATACCGGAGGAAAAAAATGAAAATTATCCACACTTCTGATTGGCATCTTGGCATAAGTCTTCACAACGCTTCACTTTTGGAGGAGCAAAAAAACTTTGTTGACTTCCTGGCAAGTGCCGTAAAAGAACAGAATATAGATGCCGTAATGATTGCAGGCGATATCTTTGACCACTCCGTATCAAGTGCCGAGGCTATTTCATTGTACAATGAAACTGTAACGAAATTGTGCAATGAAATAGGAATTCCTGTAATTATTTCTGCAGGAAATCATGACGGAGCAGCACGGCTGGCATCATGCAGCGAGCTTTTGAAGAAAGCGGGGCTTTACATTTTTGGAAAGCTGTCAAAGGAAATAAGCGTGGTTGAAATAAATGATGTTGACATATATGTGCTGCCATATTTCAATGCTGACGAGGTTAAAGCGCTTTTTCCGGAGCATAAAATAAGCAGCTACGCAGACGCAATGAACTGTGCCTTAGCTGCCATAAAACACAATTTTAAGCCAGGTAAAAGAAATATACTCATGTGCCATTGCTTTGTCAGCGGATCGGTTCTTTCCGAAAGCGACAGAGCTGCAATGGTGGGCGGAACATCTGTTGTTCCTTCCGAAATCTTTGACGGCTTTGATTATGTGGCTCTGGGACATTTGCACAAGCCCCAGGACAGAGGGTATAACATAAGGTACAGCGGCTCCCCTCTCAAGTATTCCTTCAGCGAAGCAGAGCATAATAAATCTGTTACAATACTTAATATTGGAGATGAAATTACCTTTGAAGAGCTGGAGGTTGCGCCTTCAAGGGATGTGAGAGTTATCAGGGGTACATATGATGAAATTATTGAACTTGCGGAAATTGACCGGAGGCGTGATGATTATATAAAAATTGAAATTTCAGATAGATATGCTGGTATGGAAGCAGTTGAGCTTTTCAGAACATACTATAACAACCTGCTGAATATTTCAGGCAAAATAAGCGAGACAGAGGAAACAAGCCTCACTGTTGAAGAATTGTACAGCCTTTCCCCTGATGATATTCTTAAAAGATTCTACAATGAAGTTACGGGCAGCGACCTGGTTGAAGAGCAGCTGCAGTTGTTCAAGAAAGCCATGGAAGCAGTTGAAAATGAGGAGTGTGCGCAATGATACCTATTAAATTAACATTCCAGGCATTCGGCCCCTACGTAAAAAAACAGGAGGTTGATTTCAATAAATTTTCCGATTCAGGTGTTTTTCTGATTCACGGAATTACCGGTTCGGGAAAAACCACTATACTTGATGCTGTTTCATATGCGCTTTACGGAAAATCCAGCGGCGGCCAGCGCGGTGATATCACTTCCATGAGATGCCAGCTTGCAAAGGAAGACATGCCTACAGAGGTTGAATTTACATTCAAAATCTCTGAGAAAACATATAAGTTTACAAGAACCATCGTTATCAGAACAAAAAGAAACGGCAGCAAGGATTATAACGTTACTCAAAAT
>DNNV01000180.1:0-226 GCA_003497505.1 Clostridiales bacterium
TCACCCGTCCGCCACTAAGTAAGTTACTTCACCAAACACTAAAATTCTCTGATTTGTATAAGTGTGTTGGCAAGCTATGTGAGCGTGAAGCACATTTGCTTCTTGCTTCAGCCTTATCTTGCTGTCACCTTTTTCTCCCTCTTGCGCTTTTACCTATAACGGAAAATGTGCTTGAGGTAATACTTTAACGTTTGGTGAAGCAACTTACTTCGTTCGACTTGCATGT
>DNNV01000180.1:465-7872 GCA_003497505.1 Clostridiales bacterium
TTTATTGTCTAGGTTCTTTTTAACTTTCAACTGTTCGCCTTGGCGAGACAGCTTTGTTAGTTTAGCAGTTTTATTCTTTGTTGTCAAGAACTTTTTTTATTTATTTTTTCTCAGTTCTTCAAGCTTTTGCAAGCTTCGACAGCTTTGTTAGTCTACCACAGTTACTTACAATTGTCAACTAATTTTTCAATTGTTTTTCTTGGTTAAACTTGATTTTTGTCGATTCAATTCTGAAGTGCTTTTATATTTTAGCTCAACATGCAGCCTTTGTCAATCCCCATTTTTCTGATTTTAATCATTATATTATTCTTACAGGAGCACAGCATTTAGAAATTTACAGTCGAATTAACAAGCATATCCCGTATTTTAGGCGAATATGCTTGAAATTCTCTGCAACAAGACAACAACGCTAAGTGATTATTTATCTAATTCATCCCTGATGCTCAGAGCCACAGGGTCCTCAGGATTAATTTTCAAAGCTGTCTGAATATCTTCTCTTGCTCTGTCAATCTGACCATTGTACATATGTGCCACTGCACGATTGCAAAACACCTCGCAATTTCCCGGATCAATATTCAGCAAAGTTGTAAACAGTTCTGAAGCTTCTACATACTTACCCCTGCAAATTTTACACAGACCCAGTTCATTTAACGCGTCCTTCTGATTGTTCTCCAGCTTTAAAACATTTTCAAAATATGTTTCTGCTATATCATATTGCCCAAGTGCTCTATATGCAAGTCCTATAAAAAACAATAGATTCCACCAGCTTCCGAAATTTTTAACTAATGGCAACAGTAAATCCAATCCTTCTTCTGGTCTTTCCCTCAGTACAAGATTATATCCATTTTCAAAATCAACAAACGGCCTAAGCTGAATAAGCTCATTTCTTATTTCATCAATTCTTAAAACGTCATCATCCAATTCCTGATGCTTTGTCCAAATGAGGTCTGCCTTAATATACTTCTGGTTTCTTTTATAGTAATATCCAAGCTTGTAATATGCCAATGCAAATTTATCATCATAATCAAGACATTTTTCTAAATATCTGTTAGCTTCCTCTAAAAAGTACTGGCTTTTTTGTTCGTTTCCTTCTTCATGAAGTTTTAATCCTGCCTTTTCAAGTACTGATCCATATATGAAGCTGCTTTTTTCATCTTCTTTTATATTTACTAATGCCTTTCCGTATACGATTCCATCCTCGTACTCACTGTCTTCGAATTTATTGATACAGTACACGATGTATGAGCCTACTTCAAAGTTCAGCTCTTTCAACATCTTATTGTATTCATCCACAAATCCAAAATCAATATCCGTACCCAATATATATATTATTCCGTCAATTATATTGTTTAAAGTAATTCCGTCTCTGTCATCCTGATTTTTAATATCTTCTAAAAGCCTCTGAACTCTTAACGGAACAGGAAGCTCTGCATCTGTTTTATATTGGGCGTTCTTGAAGCTTATAGACGCTCCTTCTTTTATAGAAATAAATGACAGGTCATTTCTCTTTTTTTCAAAAAACTCTTTGAAAAATTTATCCTTTTTGTTCATAATCAATTTCCTCCAAAAAATTATCAACTACATATGTCTCACATCTGTTAAAAATATTATCCTTGTCCCTATATACGAATAGAACCGCTTTATTCCCAATACTTACCAACCGGAATAGATTTGCAATCTTCTCTTCCGTAAAATACTTTTCTTTAAATAGCATATCATTGGACAGATATCTTTTTATAACCTTATATTTATCTTCAGATTCTCTGTCCAGATAGTCAGGCAGATCTTCAAACTGATTGTTAAATACATAGTCATATCTTAAACACCATATAAATTCATCAGATGCTTTATTCGTATCCCTCATATATTCAAATAGTATTTTATACAGCTTTTTTCTGCTGTGAGACATTCTGTACAAATCTTCCTTTTGCCAGTACATGCTGAAGTCTTCATAAAATTCAAAGGCGGATTCAGCAAATATATTGCTTAAAATATAGCTCAGTGACTTCTCGAAATATTTTTCATTGTAATATCTTTCTACCAGCTCTTCAATATTTTTAAGCTTCAGTAATTCTTCTGCAGATATATACTTAGTACATATAACCTCATAAGGAGAAGTATCTCTGTACTTTATGCCATGCCTTCGAACATCTTCATAAATTTTTGTTCCCTTAAGAACCTTAAGGAATCCAAGCTGTATTTTTTCCGCACCAAGTATGTGAATACCGTCAAATGACTTTTTGAAGTCATCATATCCTTCAAAAGGAAGTCCTGCAATTAAGTCAAGATGAATGTGAACATTTCGGCTGCTTCCTATTTCCTGAATGACCTTGCTCAGCCTGTCAATATTCATACGCCTGTTTATTTCACCAAGTGTTTCATCCTTCAGCGACTGAACGCCTATTTCAAATTGAAACATGTTTGCGGGAAGATTTTTAATGTATTCTAAAAATTCATCATTTATAATATCAGCGGTAATCTCAAAATGAATCGTCATATTCCCTGTGTTGTGCTTAATTATGAAATTCATGATTTCCATGGACCTTCTGTAATCAGCATTAAAAGTTCTGTCAACAAACTTTATTTGTCTTGCACCTGTACTCAAAAGTCTTTTCAGGTCGCTTTTAACCCTCTCCATGCTAAATACTCTCATTCTTCTCTCAATTGAAGACATGCAGAAGCTGCATGAAAAAGGGCAACCTCTGGAAGATTCATAATAAATAATCTTGTCCTCAAATCTGTCATCTTCTTCGTATGGGTAGTTTATATCATCTAAAATTGCTATTGGCGCTCTGCTCTCGTTTATTACAATTTTACACTTCTCTCTGAATGCGAGTCCCTTTACATTTCTAAATTCGGGAGCAGGCTTGTGATATTCCCTTAGGAATTCTCTGAATGATGCTTCTCCTTCTCCGAATATAACATAGTCCACAAAGTATTCTTCTTTCATGAATTTTTCAATTTCAAAAGAAACCTCAGGCCCTCCGCACAAAATATCAACCGTTGGCACTGCTTCTTTTATTATATATGCCAGCTCCTTTATGTATTCTATATTCCACACATAGGATGAAAAGCATATTAAGTCTGCCTTTTCAGCAAGTATTTTTCCTAATATATATTCCTGCTTCTGATTTATAGTAAACTCTTTTATTTCGATATCAAACTCATCTCTGCAGTATTTTTCTAAATATCGCACTGCAAGATTTGCATGAATGAATTTCGAGTCAAGAGTTACAAGTAAGATTTTCATAAATTCACCTTCATAAGTCCTGTCTTGCTCTTCAGTATTACTTCCTTTTCTCCTCTTTTTAATACTCTGCATTTTCCAAGCAGCGGATGGCTGAATGATTCATATTTCAGAAACTCCTTGAATTCAGGTATGTTGTCCAGAGATATCCTAAGCTTTTCAGGGCTTATTATACCCTTGCGCAGCTTAAAAAGATATGAAGAAAAGCTTGATAGTACTGTTTCCGTTGATTCATCTGATTTTTCCGTTGTTCTCTCACAAAATATAAACTTCAGAGATTTAAACTTTTCAATCATCTCATCAGTAACTATCGCGATTTTTGAAAGAGCGCTTATTCTTTCCTTTTCAAATTCAATTAATCTAACTTTATTTATCTGAATATTATTTGCATCATAAAAATCCCTGAGAGAAAAATTAATAACTCTTTCCTTTATTATATCATTTATATTTTCAGGGAATATATCTTCACTTAAATATTCATTTACTGCTGAAGATATGATTAATGAGTTAAGGATGTCCTTCTTATTTGAAGAATAAAAAGAAACTGTCTTCAGCACTTCATTAAGCAGGTTATCCCACTGCGTATTTGCAATTATAACCGGAATAATTCTGAACTCCAGCAGCGCATCTTCTTTTTCCCATGGCTTTTTATTCTCAAGATAATAATTTAAGCTGTCATTACATCCATTTTTGTAGTATGCAAGCAGTTCAATTTCTTTTTCATATCTGATTGTATCGAGACTGCATCCTATTGCATCCTCATATGGCATCATAGACTTTGCCGCAATTAAGAAAAGCTGCAGATTTATATCTGGAAGTCTGTCTCCCGAATTGTCATTATAGCAATATTTAAGCAAATTATGTATTCTTGACAGCATTTTTACTCCTTAAAAAAATAGAATCTACGGTAAGCGTGATTCTATTATACAATCATTCTATAAATTTATAAAGCAAATTATATTCGTTCTTAATTTACATTTGTAACCTTGTAGGCATCCTCTCTGTATTGCTGAGCAAACTGTACTACCTTTGCTGAATAGTCGCTGACAGCAGCGTCATTTCCTGCTTTCGATGCCATATGCTCCTCAAGCCCTTGTTGGCCCCTGTTGTATGCCGTAAGTGCCTTGTGAACGTCGTTACCATATAGGTTCATGAGATATGCTATCTGTGTTATGGTAATTTTAAGGTTATACCTGCTGTCAAAAAGCTTGTCAGCATCATAGACATAGCCTAAATTTTCAGCTACTACCTTGGCAGTATTCCCCATAAGCTGTCCAAGTCCTCGTTCTCCGGCAGCACCTTCTGCTTTTGGATCGAAATTGCTCTCTCTTTTTATAACTCCCAACACTATAAACGGATCAATTTTTTTCTTTTTGCACTCATTAATAATGAAGCGGCAGTCATCACCGTCTAAATTAGTCAGCTTTTCCATATACTCCGCCAAATTTTTTTCCCGTATGAACAAATCTCTTAAGTCATATATTAATGCATCTCTTCTTATTACTTCTCCATCCGTAAGGTGTGCGGATATATCCTCTGCAGCCGCAGTCATGCTTAAGTTTATCATCATAAAATACGACAGCATACACATTATTAGAAGTATCGACATGTATTTTTCAAATTTCATTTCATCACCCCTCATGTAAGTTAATTAATTATATTTTTACTTTATTTTCGGGTCAATGAAGAAAGATGACATGTATTGATGAAATTTGAGACGTTATGACGATTTGATATCACAGTCTTTGATCTACCGCTGTTTTTCTCTCCCTACCGGTAGGAAAAACAGGGTTAGGGCATGCAAAAAGGAACGCCCATGCGTTCCTAATACTCTAAAATTTCTATAATTACATTTTTTCTGGTGTTTCCATTCCCAGAAGCTCCATACCTTTTTTCAATACGGTATTTACAGCCTTTGTCAGAAGCAGTCTTGCTTTCTTCACCTCAATGTCATCAACAATTATTGGGCACTCATGGTAGAAACGGTTAAATTCCTGTGCAAGACCCACAATATATCTTGTTATAAAGAAAGGTTCGTATTTGTCGTGAGCACCTATAACTGAAGCCTTGAAGCCCTCTAATTTCTTGATTACATTAAACGCCTCTTTGTCAGTTAATATTGAAAAATCAACATCATCACTAATCTCCATCTCTCCCTTTCTGAGAAGGCTGCATGTTCTCGCATATGTGTATTGAACATATGGTCCTGTTTCACCTTCAAAGCTCAGAGTTTTTTCCCATGAGAACGTATAGTCCTTAATTCTGTTATTAAACAGCTCCTGGAAAATAACAGCGCCGATTCCAACCTGCTTTGCAACCTCTTCCTTATTTTCAAGGCCTGAGTTTCTTTCATCTATTATTTCCATTGTTTTTTCGATTGCCTTGTTTAAAACATCCTCAAGGAACACTACTCTGCCCTTGCGTGTTGAAAGAACTCCGTCTTCAAGGCTTACCGTTCCGAACATAACATGGACACAGTCCTCTGCCCATTCATGCCCCATTAATTCAATTATTTTTCTCCACTGATCAAAGTGCAGCTTTTGAGGAGCGCCCACAACATATATATTTTTATAGAAATCATATGTTTTTTTCCTGTACATGGCAGCTGCAATATCTCTTGTTACATAGAGAGTTGAGCCGTCTCTTTTCTGGATTACCGCATCCGTGAGGCCATACTCCTGCAGCTCAACAATCTTTGCTCCTTCAGAATCCTTGAGCAAATCCTTCGCCTTGAGTTGCTCCAATACGGCAGGCATCTTATCTGAGTAGAAGCTTTCTCCGGCATATGAATCAAATTTAATGTTCAGCATGTCGTAAACTCTGTTGAACTCCTTCAGACTCACTTCCCTGAACCATGTCCAGAGCCTCTTAGCCTCTTCATTTCCGTTTTCCAGTTCTTTGAACCAATACCTTGCTTCATCCTGGTATTCAGGATGTGTTTCAATTTCTTGATTGTATCGTACATAAAGTTTCAAAAGCTCCTGAATAGGATTTTTTTCTATTGCTTCTACGATTTCCGGTGTACCCCATTTTTTATATGCCGAGATAAGCATTCCGAACTGAGTTCCGTAATCTCCCAAATGATTTATGGTAATTGTGTTGTATCCCAAATATTTATATATTTTATAAATTGAATTTCCTATAATAGTTGTTCGTATATGCCCGATGTGGAACGGCTTTGCAATGTTGGGAGAAGAAAACTCAACGATTACATTTTTTCCTTGTCCAATATTTGTACTTCCGTAATTTTCTTTTTGTACGTAGGCTTCCTTAAGTATTCTTTCCGCGAAATGTTTTTTATCCACGAAAAAATTCACATATGGGCCCGCGCTTTCTATTTTTTCAAATTCCTCAACTGTCCCTATTTTTTCTGCTATTTCAGCAGATATTACAGCCGGTGATTTACGGTATTTTTTTGCAAATTTAAAGCAAGGTACGGCATAATCTCCCATATCCTGGCTTGGCGGTATCTCTATTAATGAAAGAGCCTCATCCACAGACAATTCATCTTCCATCGCTGCGAATATCTCGGCTACCTTTAGTTTAAAATCCATCTTATCCTCCATAGTTATCCCATGTTATGTATAATATTTAATATTTTAGCTATCATAACACAGTGAATTTTCAATGTCAACGCGCAATATAGCATAACCGGAATCAAAGATCCAGCTCTGTTTCTCCGTCTCCCTGAGTAATGTGCCATTTTTCGTGACCCATCAGCTCCTCCAATGTAACTTTGTCTGAAAGAACATTTGCTATCATCATATTGTTTTTGGGCGGCTTTCGTGTAATCATAAACCCGTTATTCAGCAATACATTTTTATATTTGCCGTAAAATCCGGTTCCCACAACAACATATTCCAGGCCATTGTCATAACAGTATTCCGATACACCTTCAGCTAATGCCTTTATAAATCTCTCATTTTCCGGGTCTGTAAAAAATTCAACGGCAGAAGTCATCTTAGAGCCATTAGCAACCGAATTGTGAAGTATTGCAAATCCGATTATCTCATTATTTAACTTAGCAAGTACAGTTACATAGTCCACATCGGGTCTCTCATTGTATCTGTAATTCAAATATTTATAATCCCTTGCCAGCAATACTCTGTACTTGGATTTATATTTATCCCAGCACTCCTGAACCTCTGCAGGAACTCTCT
>DNNV01000180.1:7978-8713 GCA_003497505.1 Clostridiales bacterium
GGAACTCTCTTGAGAACCTCAAATTTTATTTCCGCATCCATACTTCTTTTGAGCTTATTTTTCATGTATGTGGAATATATAAAGTTGCCCATGGATGCCAGAGGCCCTATCTTTATTCTTCTCTTAAGTATGTTTGTGATTAATATTGGCTTTACATAAACTTCCTTTTCAAAAAGAGTTGGCCAGCCGAATCTTTGGTATGCAGGATATGATTGGTCGTTGGCAAGACCGATTACAACATCCACCCCGTCCTCCAGACCCCTGTTGCAGGAATTTTCGGTCATTTGTCTGAATATTCCCTGCTTCTTATAATCAGGATGAGTCATTGATTTAACGGAGTGAGCTGTAAGAAGTGTCTTTCCGTTTACGTAAAGCTCATTTGGCAGCAACCCGTCACAACCTATTACCTTGTCGCCTTCCTTCAGCAGGTACATCATATTACCGGATTTATTATACGGATTTTTATCAAACAGCCATTCGTACATTTCTTTTTTGCTGTTTGTATTTTCTCCGAAGGATATAACCGATAATTCTTCAAAAGCTTCAAAATCTCTATTCATGTCAAGTCTGACTATCTCTCTTTCCATAGTACCTCCATAAACTCCGATTTTTTCTATTGTATGTATTTTACATTTTATTATAATATTTGAAACATAAAAATGCAAAAGTATTTTTCAGATTGATGACAAAGTTATCAATCTGATAGGCTGTTGAAAAAGTTCGTCCTGCAAGGCG
>DNNV01000220.1 GCA_003497505.1 Clostridiales bacterium
CAACGGGAGCTGTTGCGGCAGGCTTTAAACTTAAGGGGTACAGAGTTTTATGCGTGGATTTGGATCCGCAGTCAAATTTAAGTTTTAGTTCGGGAGCAGAGACTGAAGACTGTCCGACAATTTACGAGATACTTAAAGGAGAAGCAAAGACATCATTTTCAATTCAAAAGATGCCTTCTTTTGATATTATTTCCTCCAATATTTTATTAAGTGGCATTGAGCTTGAGTTCACTCAGACGGGTAGGGAATACCTGCTTAAGGAAGCGCTGAATACAATTAAAGACAAATATGACTATATTTTCATAGATACCCCTCCTGCGCTGAGCATATTAACTGTGAATGCATTTACAGCATCAGATTACATAATTATCCCCATGTTGGCGGACATATTCAGCCTTCAGGGAATAGCGCAGCTGTCCGAAACAATTGACAGGGTAAGAAAATATTGTAATCCAAATGTCAAGGTAGAAGGCATAGCCCTTACAAAATATAACAAGAGAACGGTATTGAGCAGAGAAATAAAAGGGACAGCGGAGCTCATAGCAGAGCAGCTGAATACAAGTATATTCAATTCCACAATTCGATCCAGCGTTGCAATAATGGAGGCGCAGACTAACCAGCAGGATATATTCAGCTATGCTCCAAAAAATGCTGCTGCCAAGGATTATAGCGAATTAGTTGAAGAGCTTATTGGAAGAGGTTTATAGTATGGCTAAGGTTAAAAAAACTTTTGACAGAGAATCTATGTATAAAAAGATAATGCCCACCAGCCCTAAGCGCGAAGAGGAACAGGCTGAGGAGGAGCGTGGAGCTTCAGCTGCAATGCAGCCCGAAAATACTCCCAGTGCAGCATCTATTTTTCAGAACAAGGAATTAAACCTCATAAAAGAAGAGAAAAGTGAGGTTATACTGTACAATATCACAGAAAAGTTAGTGCTCAGCAAGCTTGAAGCAACGCTTAAAAAGATGAACTGTTGCAGATGTGACAGGTGTAAGGAAGATATCGTAGCAATTGCGCTCAATAACTTAAAGCCAATGTACATGGTTGCCTCAAGAGGAGATATAGAAATAAAAATTCACAGCCTGAAGGATATGGGAAGCGAGATAACCACAGAAGTAATAAAGGCAGCCCTAACAGTAAGAAAAACCCCAAGGCATTAATTAATTTAATATTATGCTAAAATTTTCTTAAAATATGACGATATCAAATACGAAATAATAATATAATGAGGTGATATTCGTGCAGCATATAATAAGCAATGAGTTCGAAAATTTAAGTGAAGACACACTGAAAAACAAATTCCTTACGTTTTTTATTGAAAATCAGTTGTTCGGTATTTCAATTTCAGATGTTGTGCAGATAGTAGGTATTCAGGAAATAACTGAAGTGCCTGAGTTTCCTGAATATGCCAAGGGTGTCATAAACCTTAGAGGAATAATAATCCCTATCATAGATGTGAGACTCAGATTGAAAAAAGAAGAGGCTCCATATAATGAAAGAACATGCATAATCGTTACGAACATCAATGAATCCTACATCGGTTTCATAGTTGACTCTGTCAATGAGGTTACTGAAATATATGAAGAAAATATTTCAGTAACACCAAGAATGAGTACCGACTATGTTAATACATACATTACAGGTATCGCTAAGATTGAAAGCAAAATAGTATTAATTATGGATATAAAGAAAATGCTTAATGAAAAAGAGCTGGAATTTATAACAAATATTGAATAATATTGCAGGGGGCAATGTAATGAAATTTAAATTAAAAAAGATGAAATCGGGTGGAAAAAAAGAGAAGTTCAAATTAAGCAATTTAAAATCGGGTAAATTAAAATCAAATAAATTAAAAACAGGTAATTTTAAAATTGCATATAGATTGGGTCTTTGCTTTGGAGCAATTTTATTGATATTTGCTGTGTCAATGAGTGTCGCACTTATGAATATCAATGAAATTGCTGCGGAGGTAAATAATTTTTACGATGAGTGCTATGAAGCAGAGGTTTTATCCTGGCAGACTAAAATGGGACTGAGCAATGCAGAAAAGGCAATTTACAGATCAACCACAACTACAAGCAGGACTCAGGTCAAAGAATATACGTCTGAAATAGCTGAAAACATTAGACAGGCAAACGAATCCTTTCTACTCTTGAAGGAGGATCTGACTCAATTTCCCACAGTTGTACAGCAATTGGAGACAGAGCTGAAGCAGACTACAGAAATAAGCGAAAAGCTAATAAAACTTTTGAACGAAAACAGAAGTACACAAGCTTTAAATGTATTGAATGATGAAATGATTCCTATTTTAGCCTCGATTAACTATACCATGGATGAGGTAAGCAAGAATCTTGATATAGTTGCTACTAATTTTGTGAATGAATCAAATAAAGCAAGCGGTGATTCAATGATAGTGTTAGCACTTTTTCTAGTAGCGGGTGCAATAGCTTCAATCATACTTGGGGCATCAGTTACTAAAAAGATAACAAAACCTATCAAAGAAATATCTGATGCTGCAAATGCCATCAGCGGCGGGGATTTGAATTATGTTGTAAATCATCATTCAAACGATGAGCTTGGTGAGGCAACTAAGGCGATGAGCAATACAGTAGAAACTCTTAAGCGTTATGTAGGTGAAATCGACAGGGCGCTTAATGAAATAGCAGGGGGAAACCTAGCGGTTTCAGTTGAAATGGATTTTATAGGAGATTTTTCTTCCATAAAAGATTCAATTAAGCAAATATTGTCATCATTCAACGATACTCTCTTTAAAATTAATGAGGCTGCATGGCAGGTTTCAAACAGTTCTGAGCAGGTATCGGGGGGAGCGCAGGCACTTTCTCAGGGAGCATCACAGCAGGCCAGCTCAATTGAGGAATTGTCCGCTACAATAAGTGAAGTTTCTGAAAAAGTAAGAAATAATGCGGAGAATTCTAACAACGTAAGCAAGATAACTCAGAATGCTGCCAGGGGAGTAGAAGGAAACAGCAGACAGTTCGAGCTTATGACAGAAGCCATGTACGATATAAAAAATTCAACAAATGAAATATCCAAGATAATAAAGGCAATTGATGATATAGCATTCCAGACAAATATTCTGGCGCTGAATGCTGCTGTTGAAGCTGCAAGAGCAGGCTCGGCAGGAAAGGGATTTGCGGTGGTGGCAGATGAAGTGAGAAACCTTGCTTCAAAAAGCGCAGAGGCTGCGAAAAGCACAGCATTTTTAATTGAAAATTCCATTAAGTCCGTTGACAGAGGGACAAAGATAGCAGATGAAACAAAGATATCAATCAATTCTATGGTTAAAATAATTAATGAATCTGTGAAGTTGGTGGATGAAATAACGGTGGCCTCCAATGAACAGGCGGATTCCATAATGGAGGTAACAACAGGAATTGAGCAAATATCTGCAGTTGTTCAGACAAATTCGGCAACTGCACAGGAAAGTGCGGCAGCAAGCACAGAGCTTAGTGAACAGGCTGAGCTTTTAAAAGAATTGGTGGGGCATTTTGAGCTTGCTTCATCACAAACCGTTTAGTAAGGAGACTAACATGGACTACGAAAATATAGAAGAATTTGAAGATATTGAATTCCCTTGGCTGATTTTTAAGCTGAATAGCAATCTGTATACTGTAAACAGCAAGCTTATTACTTCCATTGTAATAAAACCTGATGAAATGACATTTGTGCCCAATGTAGCAAATTATATGTCGGGACTAATACACCTTAGGGGAAATGTCGTACCGTTGATAAACTTAAAAGCGCTGTTTAAGATTTCTTCTAAAAATGAAGATGTTAATGAAGAAGAGCAAAAAGATGTAAAAGGAATGGTCATCGTATTAGAAAAAGATAATTCTTTTGCAGGTCTTATTGTTGACGAGGTTTTATCTGTGGAGAATATTACAATCTTTGAAGAAACCGAAGAGATAAGAAAAATGTATAAAAGCGGCTTCATAAAAGGAGTTGCAAAAGGGCAAAAAAACAGTGATGTATTTTTGATATTAGATGAAGAAAGAATTATGAGCATGGCATAAATACTTTCAGCTGCTAAATTTTTTTGAAATTATGCCGAATATTATATTAAGAAAAGTAAGTAGGTGAAAATTTATGAAGATACAGAATATTAACAACTACATGGGCTATAAGGGCAATCCCAAGGCAATTAAGAGTGGGGAAACTGTAAAAGCAAAAAAATATGATGTAATAGATATAAAGATCAAGGCGGCAAATGATAACGGCTGTGATGTTTCTGACGTAAAAAAAGAGCTGGTATCACAAATTAGCGAAGAA
>DNNV01000231.1 GCA_003497505.1 Clostridiales bacterium
CCGGAATATTTAAAAGTTCAGCATTTTCCAATATAAGCTGCCTGTTTATTTCGTTGTAGCCTGGGTCCATAACCACATATTCTGTTTCAAATTTTATTTCACTGTATTTTTGAAGCTGCTGCATGCATTTTGCCATCAGCATGGAGTCTTTTCCTCCTGAAATACACACTGCTATTCTGTCGCCGTCCTTAATTAGCTCATATTCCTTTACGGCAGATATAAATCTGGACCATATGGGCTTTCTAAACTTTTTTACGATACTTCTTTCAACCTCTTCATACTTTTCCATAATAACCTACTTTACAAATTTTTTATAACATTTATCAAATGCATCTAAAAATAAATCTATTTCCGCTTCACTTGTGAGATGGCTTAGGCTTATCCTCAGCGTGGAAAGCGCCCTCTTCCTGTCCCCTGTCAGTGCATACACCGGCCTTGATGCAGTATTCGGCGCGCAGCATGCAGACTTGGTGGAAACGTATATATCATATTCCTCCAGAGCTTCCCTGAATTTTTCCGTATTTACTTTGTCTATACTTATGTTTAAAATAAACGGAATTGAATTTTCATTGCTGTTTATCATTACATTTTTATATTTTTTCAGTCCATTCTTCAGCATGTCATTAAGCTGCTTAACATATACAAGCCTTTCTTCTGAATTCCTGCATGCCAAATCAAGAGCCTTTTCCGCGGCAGCTATCATTCCAAGAGCAGGAGTGCCGCTTCTGTATGCCGTTGTGCTTATTCCTCCGTGTATGAGAGGCTCAAGCATTATTTTTTCTTTTTTTATCAATATGCCGCAGCCGTTGAGCCCATAAAACTTATGTGGTGTCAGTGTAGCAAGGTCCACATTCTTAAAGGACACAGGTATTTTCCCCACCGCCTGCGTAGCGTCCACATGGAAGCAGCAATGAGGATATTCCTTCAATAGTCTGCCTATTTCGTCTATGGGCTGTTTAAGCCCAACCTCGCTGTCCACATAGCACACAGAAACTAAAATCGTATCATCTCTTACCATTTTTTTTAGGCTTTCTATGTCAACAATGCCTTGCGGTGAAATTTCCGCATATTCAACCTCATAGCCGTTGTTCTGCAAATAGCTCACAGCACCGTTCACAGAGGAATGCTCTAAAAATGTCGTTATAATGTGTTTGCCGTATTTCCTATAATGAGCTGCTGCCCCTTTTATTGCGGTATTGTTGGCTTCGCTTGCTCCGGAGGTAAATATTACCTCATTTTCAGAAACTCCCAATATATCGGCAACCTTCAAGGTGCTTTCTCTCAACCGCTCCGCCGCCATCCTGCCCAGAAAATGGACAGAATTGGGATTAGCCGTAAACTCTCTTGAAACACTGCCGAATGTATTTATAACCTGCTCATCTGCAGGCGTATTTGCTGCATAATCTAAATAAATCATAATTCACCTCTATCTTACTAATTATATTAATAAAATCACAATATTACAAGTGTTACAATACAAAAAAATATGTTGCATTGAACTACTCTTTTTGGTAATCTCAATTTAAAGAATGAAAATAAATTTTCAGGAGGGAATATGGAAAGAGCTCATCAGGTAGATTATCAAATTTTTGGTGACGACATACAATTTGTTGAAATCTCATTGGATTACGGTGAAACCATAGTTGCGGAGCCGGGTGCCATGATGTACATGGATTCAAGTATTGAGATGGATACTGTATTTGGGGATGGAAGCGGAAAGGATACTTCAAAAGGTTTAAAGGGAATGTTGGCATCAGCAGGCAAGCGCGTTCTTACAGGGGAAAATTTGTTTACATCCACATTTACAAACAAAGGTTCCGGTAAAAAAGCATTGGCCTTTGCTGCACCATATCCCGGCAAAATTATTCCCGTTGAATTGATGGAGTATGGCGGAGAGCTGGTTTGTCAGAGAGATTCGTATCTATGCTCTGCCAAAGGCATTGAAATAAGCATTGCTTTTCAGAAAAAGATAGGCGTGGGGCTTTTCGGGGGCGAAGGCTTTATAATGCAGAAGCTTAGAGGAGACGGTCTGGCATTTTTAAATGCGGGCGGTACTATTATCAAGAAAGAGCTGGCCCACGGAGAGATGCTCAAGCTGGATACAGGCTGCCTTGTTGCTCTCACTTCAGGAGTTGACTACGACGTACAATTTGTGGGCAATGTGAAAAGTGCATTATTCGGAGGAGAAGGATTGTTCCTTGCCACATTAAGAGGTCCGGGAACAGTATGGCTTCAATCTCTTCCTTTCAGCAGAATGGCAGACAGAATTTTCTCCGCAAGCAAAAAAGCCAATCCCGGAGCATCCAGCAAGGGCGAAGGAAGTTTGCTTGGAAGTATAGGAATAGGAAACTTTTTCGGAGACGATTAATATGAAAGGTGGCACAGCATTTAATTGACATTAAATACTGTGCCTCTTTTTTATTTCCTGCTATTCAGATACAGAACCGCTTTCGTTGCGGAAATATTTTCTTCAATCATGTCGAAGCTTTTCAGATGCTTTTCAAGCTCTTTTATGTATGTCTGTTTTATGAGATTGCTGTTGTGAAATACCCCGCCCTTGATTCCCACGGTTATATTCCCACTAAACCCCTTTTTGCCATATGCAGTCATCGTAAGCTCCGCAAGCTCTTTTCCCGCCTTCTCCAAAATAGTTACAGAATGCGAGTCGCCGTCCGAAGATTCACGGACAATAATCGGAAATAATGCAGCTATAGCACTTTTTTCATTGCCATAAATAAATTCCATTATTTCCGAACGAGAGGAGCCTCCGATTTCCCTAAGTAGTTTTATGCTTAAAGCATCAAGCTCCATATTTCTATCTATTTTATGAACTATACTTTTGAAAGCTTCCATAACTATATGGTATCCGCTTCCTTCATCACCTAATATGTGTCCCCAGCCTCCAACCATTTCGCCCTGTCCACTTTTTTGAACATAACATGAAGAGCCTGTCCCTGCAATGGCCAGTATTCCGTCATCATTTCCGAAATATGCCACGCACGCCATTTCAGCGTCGTTCAACACAACAGTTTCAATTCCAAAAGCACGTTCAACATATTTTTTTATTAATTCGGCATAATTTCCGGTCTCTACAGAAGCCATTCCTATGGAAATAAGCAGGCATTCTTCTTTTCCCAGTTCTTCTGTGCAGTCACCTATCAAAGAAATAATATTATTCACGGTATTTTCCAGATTTACGGCAGGATTACCCGCTCCGCCTATTTTTTCAAATACAATGCTACCGCTTAAATCGTAAGCAACAAGCTCGGACTTGGTGCCCCCGGCATCTATTCCTATTAAGTACTTCATTCATATCCCCGCCTTTACAAAAGACCTTCGGGAAAGAAGGTCTCAGATTGATGCAAAATATATTAATCTTCTAAATGAATTGCATCAGTGGGACATCCGTCCTCTGCTTCTCTTGCGCAATCTTCATTTTCTTCATCAACAGGGTCCTGTATGACCACAGAAATCCCCTCATCATCCAATTCAAACACATCAGGACAGACTGATTCGCACAGTCCGCAGCTGATGCATGCATCTCTGTCAACTATAGCTTTCATTATATTCCTCCTTTATTTAACCATTGGTACTATTCCAATTCTTTATGGTGAATTGAATTAATAATTATTTGTTTTGCCTTCTCATGTCCATATTTGGCCTTTCCCTGAATTTCAGGAACCGGAGGAACTTCGTTTTTCTTGAAATGCTGCTTCTTGTTACTTTCGGTTCCGTGGGCATCCTTTGGGTCTGGTCTTCTCATTCCTGCCTTTGCCATAATATCACCTCAGATATATTGTGGTTTATTGCGGCGTATTTATGCATTGGCCTCGTGGATTTATCTTATAATTTCGATTTCGTCTCCCGGTTTAATCCAGCCCGGTTTTAAAACCTTTGTAAAAATACCTTCTCGCGGCATTACGCAGTCACCCACTAATTCTCTGATTGCACAGCCCAGGTGACATTCCTTGCCTATCTGTGTTACTTCCATTTCAGTTTCACCGATTTTCATCTTTGTGCCGATTGGCAGCTCATACAGCACCACACCTTCTGTTGTGAGATTTTCTGCAAATTTTCCCACACATAATCCATTTTTTCCGCCGTCATTGATTTTATCAATGCTTTCCTGTCCTAGAAGACTTACCTGTCTGTGCCAGTTTCCCGCATGAGCATCTCCCACAAGTCCGTGATTAATTTCGAAATATCCCTTCTCTACAGGCTCCTTCGGAACTCCTTTTTTCTCACTTATATTTACAGCCAATACTTTCGCCATCTTTATTCTCCGTTAATTTATAATTTTTATTTATGTTTTATTTATGTTCTCTTACAAAATCTCCTGATTTTCCTCCGGACTTTTTCATAAGCATCACGTCGGACACTATCATTTCTCTGTCGATTGCCTTGCACATGTCGTAAATTGTTAGCCCGGCTGCTGATACTGCCGTGAGCGCTTCCATTTCAACACCTGTCTGGCCTGTGTTCCTTACTGTTGCCGTTATTTCCACCCTATTTCTGTCAAAATCAAGCGAAAAGCTTATGTCGCAGCCTGAAATCATTATGGGATGGCACATGGGAATAATATCGGAGGTTTTCTTTGCAGCCATTACACCCGCTACCTGTGCAACAGCCAGTACATCACCTTTTTTTATTGTCCCCTGGTGAATTCTATCAAGTGTTTCTCTCTTCATATATACATTTCCACAGGCAACTGCCTCTCTCAGGGTTTCATCCTTGCTGCTCACGTCAACCATTTTTGCTCTTCCCTGTTCGTTAATATGAGTTAAATCCATGCTATCCTCCTATTTGAAACATCATTCTGTCAGTTTCGCTTTTCTTGTCTGTATCCAGGTGATGTTCCTCGGGTTTATTATATACGGCACTTTTTATAACTTCGATTAATTTTTGCTGGTCATCAGATCGGAAGAGCGTCG
>DNNV01000119.1 GCA_003497505.1 Clostridiales bacterium
TAACTGCCTTAAGGCAGTTATTTAATTTAAATTTTTATTGGAATTCTATGTAGAGAGTAAATACATAAGCCGTGTTCTGTATTAAACAGTCATCTATCTACGCCTGGCGTTGCCGACAGGCTCCAGCGACCTACCATTAGGACTGTGACGAGCAGCCACTCTGCGGTCCGTTCTTGGTCTTGCTCCGGGTGGGGTTTACATAGCCGATTAGTCGCCTAACCGCTGGTGAGCTCTTACCTCACCTTTCCATCCTTGCCGTTTGACGGCGGTTTATTTCTGTTGCACTATCCTTGAGGTCACCCTCACCGGGTGTTACCCGGCACCCTGCTCTGCGGAGCACGGACTTTCCTCATGCTTACGCATGCGACTGTATAATTTACTCCTTTAACATATTACAACAATTAACAGCTAAAGTCAATTGAAGTATTATCCATTTTGCTATTCCATATTGTTCAGCTGTTCAAGCCACAATTCATATGAAGCATCGCTCGGCATCCTCCAGTCCCCTCTTGGAGACAGAGAAACAGAACCTACCTTTACTCCGTCAGGCATGCATGAGCGTTTGAACTGCTGGGTGAAAAATCTCTTATAGAACTTTTTAAGAGTTTCAAGTATAATTTCATCCGTAAATTCTTCTTTAAATGCTTTTCGGGCTAAAAAATAAATTTTAGCCGGTTCAAAACCGTTGCGTACAACGTTGTAAAGAAAGAAGTCATTTAAGTCATATGAGCCCACAGATTTTTCAGTATACTGTGAGATATTGCCGTCCTTGTCAGGAGGAAGCAGCTCCGGGCTTACGGGAGTATCGAATACATCCAGCAATGCCTTCTGAATTTCACCGGTGGTCTCTTCCTCTGCATACCATTTAACAATATATTTGACCAATGTTTTTGGTATGCTTGAATTGACTCCGTACATGGACATATGGTCTCCGTTGTAGGTTGCCCATCCCAATGCCAATTCGGATAAATCTCCCGTTCCAACAACTATGCCGTTTTCTTTGTTGGCAACATCCATGAGTATTTGTGTTCTTTCTCTTGCCTGAGCATTTTCATATGTGATGTCATGGATGTCAATATTGTGTCCGATGTCTTTGAAATGCTGAACACATGCTTCCTTTATGGATATTTCCAGGGTTGTCACCCCCAGCTCCTTCATGAGCACAAGGGCGTTGTTGTATGTTCTCGACGATGTTCCGAATCCGGGCATTGTTATTGCCACTATGCCGCTCATTGGAAGCTTCAGTTTTTTAAATGCTTCCACCGTCACCAGAAGTGCCAGGGTGCTGTCAAGTCCACCTGAAATTCCTATGATTGCCTTTTTAGCTCCTATTTTGCGCAGCCTCTGATACAGTCCAGTGGATTGTATATTTAAAATTTCCTTGCATCTCTTGTTTCTTTCCTCAGAATCTGCCGGAACAAATGGCCTTGGTTCAATTTTTCTTTCGATATGGTCATTGTCAGAGAAGCCAAGCTCGAAATCAACGTACCTGTAGCTCAGCCTTTCCTGAATACTCATATATGTGTTGCACCTTGCTCTGTCATTAGTCAGTTTTCCAATGTCAATATCTCCGTAAATTATATCTGAACTGTCGGCAAACCTGTTTTCTGATAAAATCTCACCATTTTCCGCAATCATTGAATGTCCTGAAAATACGAGGTCCGTGGTGCTTTCGGTCTGGCCAGCTGATGAATAGGCATATGCAGTTGAGCACTTTGCGGACTGAACTCGCACTAAATCTCTTCTATAGTCGATTTTACCGACTGTTTCGTTGCTTGCAGAAGGATTTAATATTAAATTTGCTCCATACATAGTGTGATAGGAACTGGGAGGAATATTCACCCACAAATCTTCACACACATCCACCCCTATGCACAGTGATGATAATGCGTCCCTAAATAACAAATGTTCACCGAAGGGTACTTTATGACCGCAAATAACAATATCATCGCTTATTCTTGAGCCTGCGGGTGAAAACCATCTTCTTTCATAAAATTCATTGTAGTTGGGTATATATGTTTTCGGTACCACTCCCAATATCTTTCCTCTGCTTATGAGCAGCAAGCAGTTGAACAGTTGATTATCTGCTCTTACCGGCATTCCCACAGCCGTTAGAATATCCAATTTTGCAGTTTCGTCAAGCAGAATCTCAAGGGCATTTTCGGCACCCTTTATCAATGTTTTCTGATTGAACAAATCTCCGCAGGTATATCCTGTTAAACTAAGTTCAGGAAACAATATTACCTTTGCTTTCTTATCTTCAGCTGCTGTTTTTACCATTGAAGCAATTACCTTAACGTTGAAAAGCGGGTCCGCAACCTTTAATTCAGGCACTGCAACAGCAACTCTCACATATTCAAAACTTTTCATTTTTCACCCTCTATATTATAATTTCATCAGCAGTATTTCTTTCCAGCACACTGACATTGAGCTCATTATAGCTGCTCAGCACCTGCTCAATAACTCTCATGGAGTGATACTCGGTGTAGTAATGTCCTGCATCTATTATGCAAAGGTTGTTCTGAAGAGCCGACTGAGCTTGATGATATTTAATATCTCCTGTTATATACACATCCGCACCTTTGGATATCGCATCATATATGAATTCACTTCCGCTTCCTCCACAAAAAGCGACTCTTGCCACATTCCTGCCTTTATCATTGCAGTAAAGCTTAATATGTCCAGAGTTGAGTTTTGCCTTAACCTCAGAGGCATATTCTATTATATTGCGAGGAGATATGTTTCCTATACCACCATATCCCGCTCCATCTGCACCTGTAATGTTGAGTATTTCATAGACACCAATATTCAATTTTTCAGCAAGTTGGTGGTTTACTCCCTTATCAGCCATATCGAGATTTGTGTGCATGCTGTATAAATTTATGTTGTTCAATATCAACTCTCTTATTACTCTACCTTCGTATGTACTGTAGTCAATGGATTTCAGCGAAGAAAACAAAAATGGATGATGAGTAATTATTAGTTGAACATTGTTTTTAACAGCATGCTCAACAGCTTCATAATCAATATCTAAGGTTAACATAATATTTTTTATGTCATCATTTAGCGACCCTATCTGCAAACCGCTATTATCCCATGATTCCTGAGGCTTCAATCCTATTTTATCTTCTATTATTTTAATGATTGAATCTATTTTAATTTTTCATCATCTCCCTTATTTTGTTGTTTTTTTCCTTTAACGTTTCTATTTTTTCATTATAGACGCTATCGCTGTTTTTTTCAATACTGCTAATTATATTTTCATTAACTTTGAGAATTTTATTCAGGTATTCATACATGAGCTTGTCTTTTTTCTTAAGTAGAATTTTGCTTATTTCAAAATATATTTCGTCCGAGGGCTCATCTTCCCCAGGTATTGCCTTAATTATGAAATAATAATGGTGAAATTCTTTTACAATATTTTCATCGGTTATTTTAAAGCCATTTTCATACAAATATTTTCGAAGCCTGTCAATGGTTGTCATGGGCTGCAAAATCAGTTCTCTTGCACCCTGCGCAACATTTTTTGAATTCTCTATTATTTCGGCAATCAGCTCCCCGCCCATTCCGGCAATAACAATTGCATCAGCCTCATTTTCATCTAATACCTCCAGACCGTTTCCAAGCCTGAAATCACAGTGTGAGCTCAATCCGGCAGCTGTTAAATGCTCTATAGCCCTTTTTAGTGGACCTTCGTTCAGGTCTGCGGCGATTATTCTCTCACATACATTGTCATTCAAAAGCATTTCCGCTACATAACCGTGGTCAGTTCCTATGTCGGCAACAGTTCTGCAGTCAGAAACCATGCTTTTTATACATTCTAATCTGTTCATTATATTCTCCATATACTCCAAATCAAATTTTCTAAAAAAATAGAGGGTCTCCCCTCTGAATTCTATTCCAAATAGTCCTTTAATTTTTTGCTTCTGCTCGGATGTCTGAGTTTTCTTAAAGCTTTTGCCTCTATCTGTCTTATTCTTTCTCTTGTTACATCAAATTCTTTTCCGACTTCTTCAAGAGTTCTCGCTCTGCCGTCATCCAGTCCGAATCTCAGTCTCAGAACCTTCTGCTCTCTGTCCGTCAGTGTGTGAAGCACCGATGAAAGCTGTTCCTTCAGAAGTGTAAACGTAGCAACATCTGACGGTGCCTGAACTTCATCGTCCGGAATAAAGTCTCCCAGATGGCTGTCTTCCTCTTCTCCTATTGGAGTTTCCAATGAAACAGGTTCCTGTGCAATTTTTAGTATCTCTCTTACCTTGTCAGGCTCCATTTCCATTTCCAGAGCTATTTCCT
>DNNV01000003.1 GCA_003497505.1 Clostridiales bacterium
TAAAAGGGTGCTTTAGAATCACTGAAACGTTGGTATAATATCATTTGCTGTAGATAAATGAATAAATGCTTTGAAACTTTTATGTTATTGGTATATAATGGAGATTAATAATAGTTGATAAGGTTATTATTTCTGACGATGAACTAGAACTAGTTAAAGTATTTAAGGGTAATTATTCTAAGAGGGGGCTCTGAGAAATACTTCCTAGAATATAATGATATTTATAAACGAATTAAACAGTATTAGTATCAAATCGAATGAAGAAAAGACTACTTAGAAGATTTACCTCTGATTTATTCTTTTGCAAATTGGCTACGACTGGTGCGAATCCGCCTCGGCAGATATAGCGATGATTAGGCGGTTGATAGAAATTCGCTGCGATGTTATTGATGATGTACAAGCGGTGAATAAAGCGAAGGCTTAGATATAAGAAGATAATAAGAATAATCTGAAAGCTCCATAAAATAAGGCTTAGAGATTCTGAGATTATAATATTATGAGGAGGAAATAAAAATGAGCAGATATGAAGAAGGCTTAAAAATAATTGAGGAAAGGTGTGGCAACGGAAAAGATAATATCATCTCTCTCTCGACTATCGCAATGGAACCGAACGCTGATGGTAACCCCCGTCCTTATGTCCGTGATGTGGACGCTTATTATGAAGATGGTGTGTTTTATGTTACTACTTGGGCAAAATCAACTAAAATGCAGCAGATAGCTCAAAATCAAGAAGTTGCATTTTCAGTTTGCTCCGAATGGTTTTCCGGAAACGGAATCGGCAAAAATCTCGGATGGGTTTTAGACCCGAAGAATGCTGAGTTAAGGTCTAAACTTCGTGAAGCATTTGCCAATTGGTACGATGACGCAAATAATGAAAAGAATGAAAACTGCATTATTTTAGCAATCCGCATCACAAGAGCCACGGTAATTAAAGATCACGGTGCTGTTCGTTACAATATGGACTTTGTGAATAAAGTGGAGTCTGAAGAAGGGAAAATTAAGTAATGAGAGAATCAACAACTTAGCGACGATGGCATTAATAGTTTTTGATTCATCAGCTCTCCTGAGTATATATCCATTAGCTGCCCGGAAGTGAAGCGTAGGTATCATTCGAGGCCGGACAAACCTTTTACATTCCTGCAAACTGCAAATTCAAAGTTTCTGTAGAGGAAGTGTCTGACTATTACTGTTCATACATAAGTGAATAATAAGCAAGTAAAGGTGTGTCTCAGCAAAATTAAAGGAAACGAGAGTTTATTAAGGGAGGATTATATGCCAAATAAAATAATGATTGTTAATGGGAGTCCTCGAAGAAATGGAAATACTTCGATTGCGGCTCATTGGGTACAGGAAGGCGCGAATTCAAAAGGTGCAACTGTTAATTTAATAAATCTGGCATCAATGAAGAATGTCGGTAATGGCTGTATTGGCTGTAGAAGATGCCAAAATTCAGAAGAATATCGTTGCTTCATTAACGATGATATTTCTCAAGCAGTTTACGCAATGACAGATTATCATGTTATTGTGTTTGCAATGCCGTTGTATTTTGGAACGGTTCCTGCTCAGATGAAGAGTTTTATGGATCGTATGTATAGTCACATTAAAATCAAAAACGATCATGCTGCCAATCCTAAATTTGAAAACAAAGCTTTTGTTATAATTGCAACGGCGGGAGCCGAGAATAGCAACGGGCTGCCCCTTTTGGAGGAATATATGAGGGAATTTGCATTGGAGTTCAAAACCAGGTTGTATTCATTCGTAATCCCGTCTTGTAACGCTGATCCAAATGTGCTAAGAGAAAAAACTGATGTCAGAGAACAGGCAAGGGGCTTGGGCGAAAAATTAGCGAATATTTAATTCCACTGTTATATATTTTTCTGCTATCTGAAAAAATGCAATAATATTGAGAGTGATTGATGAGGGGGCACCGTTATTATCAGAAGATGTAACCACAGGACTATTTATTTACTTATCAACAAAAATTGTAAATGCATATAATTGTGTACAATTTACATAAGCAAATAGATTTGTATTTGGTGACAAAGGAGTCTTGAGGGTATCTAACTAGTTTAAAGTAGGTGCAAATCGTCATAAAACTATGGTGAAGGGCAGAGCTTAATTTTGAAGTCGGTAAGTGACTGAAAAATTGCATCCCAAAATGATTTATTTAGAAATATGTCCTAACGCCAAGGGGGTATTAGGCTTAACGGGCATCTTTTTTATCTCTTCAAGGCATGTTGAGAGTATAATTCTGATGACGTATTGGTGGAGAAGAAATAATGGAGTGGACACAACATATAGTGGTTTAAGGGCGAAAATAGGGTCGAAAATCAGTGAAAAATCACCGGTTTTTGACCCTTAAAAATAGGCTGAAATATAGATGACATAGAATAATTTCAATGTTGAAGAAAAGAAATAGAAAAAGTTGAGAAGATATATGGAGTAATAGCTTGATGGCCTGACAGAGAGAGTATACAATGAATATAAGTATAAAAGGCGAAGTAAATACTTTTATATTTTGGGAGGGTATTATTTATGAAATTAGAGAGGCAAAGAGTATTTGATTATTTATCTGACATGAATATAACGTATGATATTATTGAGCATCCTGCTGTTTATACAATAGAGGAAATGGACAATCTTTGCATTGATACCAATAACCAAGTAGTTAAAAACTTATTTGTGCGGGATGATAAAAAGAAAAGATATTTTCTCATATCTGTGCAAAAAGATAAACGGGTTGATTTAAAGGAATTAAGGACAAAGCTAAATAGTAGACCTCTAAGCTTTGCATCTGAGAGTGCATTATATGAAATTTTAGGACTGGGCAAAGGTTCTGTCACACCACTTGGTGTATTAAATGATACAAGTTGCAACGTAGAGGTTGTATTAGACAGAGATGTTCGCTATTTTCATCATATCGGTATTCATCCTAACGACAATACAGCAACAGTTTGGATAAAGCCTGAAGATTTGGAAGCAGTAATAAAAAAGCATGGGAATGCATTTTCCTATGTAGAAATCTAAGAGTATTTATAGACTATGGGTAACACTTTAATTTGAAAGAGGTGTATGATATGAAGAAAGATACAAATAAATATTTAACAATGGGTATACCACTTGGATTGTGCTTTGGTGTTTGTATAGGAATTATTATAAATATTATCATGAATTGGGATAACTTTATATTCTGTATAGCTTTAGGGGCTGGATTAGGAATGCTTATTGGTATCATAGCTGGTTCTATTTTAGATAGTAACAACAAGAAATAAAGCGATTTACAAATTCAAGTTTTCAGCGCAATTAAATCATTATGTCTATGGAGGGATTTTATGAATATTAATGAAATTACATTTCGTATTGTTGAAAAAAATGATATTGATTATATAATGGAAATAGAGCAATCCTCATTTTCTAAAATTGTATGTGAAGATAAAGATGTATTTCTTCAAAGAATTGAAATCTTTAAACAAGGTTTTATAGTAATGGAATATGATAATGAAGTTATTGGCTATATATGCTCAGAGATATGGGAGTATAGTGAAAAAATTGATAGAGATAAATTTACATTTGGACATTTAATCAAAGATAGTCATAAGGCAAATGGCAATGAGG
>DNNV01000381.1 GCA_003497505.1 Clostridiales bacterium
CTTATAGAGATACAAGTATATGTCATAGAACACCAGCTATTCTGGTGAACCACATTGATTTGCGCTTTATAAGAAAACTCCTCTGTTATAATAATATGAAGATTCCAAAATCACTATATAACAAAGGAGTCTAATTTGATAAGAATACATTATCACGATATCTTATAAGGCCATGCTTTACAATAGCTTACTTGCTTTGGTTTCCGATTTGCACAATCTTATGATTATGAGTATATTCATGTAATCGGTGAGAAATGGAAATCACGGTTCTACCATGTGATGCACGCTTTAACGCTTCTAGAACTCGACGTTCGGTATCGCTGTCAAGATTTGCAGTGATTTCATCCAGCAACAGGATTTTAGGAGATGCGACTACCGCTCTTGCAATAGAGAGCAACTGAAATTGACCTTGTGAAAAGGCAGCATTTTCTACAGGTGTACCATATCCACTTGCCAGAGCCAGAATACTCTCGTGTAGTCCAACCAACCTTGCTGCATCCTCCACCTGTTTAACGCTGATTTCTGGGTCGAACAAAGAAATTTGATCTGCAATTGTACCAGCTATGGGATGAAAGGACTGCTCCACATAACCGAATAACTTCCGTTTTTGCGTATCGGAGATTTTATCAGCATCTACACCATTTATCAGCACTCTTCCTTTATGGGGGCTATACAGCCCAAGAAGCAAACGGAAGATAGTGCTTTTGCCTACACCTGTTCTTCCAACTAAGGTAATTGCTTCTCCACTTTCCACTGTAAAACACAGGCTGCTAAGTACAGTATTTTCGTTGTCATAGCTAAAGCTTACATGGTCAAAGCAAATATATGATCTAGAGCTTGAGGTAAGTTCTACATTTATAATGGATGAATCTGTTTCTTTTCGCTCTGCTTCTTGTAAGAATTCATTGATTCTCTTTACACCTGCAACAGCAGATTGGATGTTTTGAATTTCCATACCGATGCTCTCCAATGGTTCAAATACTTTGCTCACATAAGCAATAATAGCTACTGCTGTGCCTACTGTTATGCCAAAAAATTGCTGCACCTGACCGCCCAAGGCAACAAGTATCATCATTATCGCAATGATACATGAGCTAATGAAGATGACGATTGGGGAATAAATGGAATCATATAGATTAGACTTGTCTGTAGCAACATAGCTTTCCTCAATATAATCATCATATTTCTGCTCCATGTATTTTTGGCGAAATAGAGTGTGAATCATACGGATATTGCTTATGGTCTCTGGTACATGATTGTTTACCTTACTGATGGCAATGCGATTGACAAGCTGTGACTTTAATATTCGTTTTTGGAATATACGCGTCATAGCAAACATAAGTGGTGTAACCAAAACCATTATAAAACCAAGACCTTTGCTTTTATAAAAGATGATCACCAAAATACTGAATACCTTAAAAGTATCGGCAAACATACTTATGATGCCGTCAGTGAACATGGAATCTACTGCATCAACGTCGTTCACAAACCGCGAAGTTATCTTACCAGGTTCATTTCTTGTGAAGTAGGATGTCGGCAGATGCTGAAGCTTCGCACACATTTCCATTCGAAGACCGTAAGTGACCTTCTGTCCAAACTTAGTGATCATTATATTCTGCCCAGACTCCAGCAATCCTGAAAGTGCAATCAGTCCAAAATAAATTAGTGCAAGATATAAAGGGACTTGCTGCTGTGCAGAAAGACGGTTGACGATGCGTTCCAAAATTAGTGGGGGAAAAAGAGCTGCTGCAATGGTTCCCGATATGATGATTATTGTTAAAAAGGTCATTCCCTTGAAGTCTAAAATAATTTTGCAAACTACAGACCTAAGACTTTTCTTATTATTCATTTTGCACATCTCCTGCAACCTGTGCATTATATAGTTTTGCATAGGTGTCATTTTCTTGCATCAATTCTTTATGGGTAGAAAATACGCCTGTACCGTTGGCTAAGAACAGTACCTTGTCAATACTTGGAAACAAATACAGACGATGAGAAATAAGAATCACAATTTTATCTTTTGCCAGTATACGTAGGTTTTTGAAGATCTCTTTTTCCGTGATCCTATCAACTGCAGAAAAGGGATCATCTAAAATCAAAATCTGCTGTACGTTATAAAGAGTACGAGCAAGAGCAACTCGCGCCTGCTGACCGCCCGAAAGCCTTACGCCGCTGCTGCCTACTGAAGTGGCAGCTCCTTGGGGCATATGTGCAACTTCTTCATCAAAGCATACTGCTTGAAGGTACTGTATAATGTCTCTTTGTTCTCCTAGTCGAATATTTTCCTCGATACTATCGCTTATAAGTTCTGGTGTATGTCCCATGTAAGAAATAAGTCTGCTGCGTTCGTATTCGCTTAACTTAGATAATTTTTGTTCCCCTACTTGTATGCTCCCATCGTAGGGAACCTCACCGATAAATGTCTTGCCCAATGTAGATTTGCCACAGGCAATGGGGCCTGTTACTCCAATGATCTGTCCAGCATAGGCAGAAAAAGAAATATCTTTTAGTATCGGTGAACTACCAGGCCAGCAAAGTGACAAATTAGATACAGTAAGCTTTGCAGGCTGTGAAAAGTCAATTGAGGTGTTAGTATTCGGTTCCACATATTCCTTCATCAATGGCTTAATCCTAGCCCATGATACCTGTGCCTTTTGCACGGAGTTAAACAGCTTTGATGCTTTTGAGGATTTAAGCGCCATTTTTGCAAAGGCAGAAAAGAAAGTGGTAAATGCAGCTATATTCCAGCTGGTCCACCCTGTTCCTAGTACATTTTTTGCGCCAAAATAAATAATCAGGACAGAGCCACTCATGGATATAATGTTATAAAGTGGCTGCATAGTATTTTCCCATATGTTTGCTGAAACAGCACGTTTCTCGTAGTCCTTTAGATGGGATTCATAAGCTATGTCACGGTTTGTCTCGCTACCATAAATGCGATAGGTAATAGCATTTGAAATTCTGTCCATGGTTGCATTGTTTAGTCTTCCTGCACTTTTTTTATATTCAGCGTTATAACGTGTAATACGGGTTTTAAGCTTTCCAGCAATAAAATATGCAATGGGCGTGAAGATACACGAAGCTAAAGCTAGTCGCCAGTCATAAAAGAAAAGCAAGGAGATGTAGGCAACTAATACCACGCCAGTATCGAAAACCTCTGTGGTAAATTTTCGCATTCCCTCAACACAAGCATCCACATCAGCTATGGCTTTGGTCATCACGGTGCCAAGATCCTCCTGTTCCAATTCCTCTTTACTCATGTTCACCAGGCTGTTATACAGCATATGGCGCATATTGCGGCTGGTATTATTGGCAAAGCGTCGCACGTAAAATCGCTTTATGCTACGCATAAACTGCACAATGAGGATGACTACAAGATAAGTGATTGCAAGTCTAACCATAGAGTAGAAGTCTTTGTATCCATTGATAATGTCCAACAAACGCTGTGCCAGTTGTCCTTCAAAATAGGGACCGGCGAGCATACCAACATTATATAGTATACCTGAAATGGTAATCAGTGTTAGTGGCCATAATTCCAATTTAAAATAGGATAGGATGAGATCTGGCTTTGGCACATGTTTAATCTGCCGATGCTGGCTCATTTTTGAGACCCTCCCTCTAGAAAGCATTTGGTGAGGTTTGGAAAGCCTGCTTTACTCTCGGTTTTAGAGCGCGTATAGAGGATATTGAGAATACGGCAGAACTCAGCATTTTCCTGTGGAGTAAGTGCTTCCTCCAACCATTCGTAATATAGTGCTTCAACAGAGGCTTTGGAATTTTTAAGTAGGTCGGATTTTTCAGTTGCATAAAGCAGGTGACTTCTGCCGTCTGTCGGATTTGGTTTCCTGATTAGATAACCTTTCGCTTCTAAGTTGGCAGCACGGCGAGCTGTAGCTCCCTTATCAAGGCTGAGAATTTCTCTAATGGATGCCTGCGTGATTCCCGGATTTTTTCTTACTACATGAATAAAATCATACTCCGCAGATCCAACCCCTTCTGTTTTAAGCATACGTACAGTAAATTTATTTACTTCTCGTGCGATTTTTGTGATTTGGCGTTTTGTATAGTCCATTTTATTACTCCTTCCGATTATAGAAAAATAGATGTACTATCAACTAAATATATGATAGTACATCTATTTGTTAAAGTCAATTCTCAATGTGAAGTTTTGAGGTGCTTTTAAATAGTTAAAAGCAGAAAGAGCTGATTTAGCAGA
>DNNV01000193.1:0-2429 GCA_003497505.1 Clostridiales bacterium
TCTAAGCTCTTTATAAAAACATTTTACATAAGACAAGCTATTAACCTACAAATATATGTAGGTAGAGAAAATTTAGAACTAAGGAGGTGAGGAAGTGGAAGAAGGAAGAAATAAGACAACCGCAAAAGCACAAGAAGCCTTAGAACGATTGTCTAATGGAGGGGCAACTATAAATCAAATACGTAAAACTTATGAATTGAAGCCTATAGATAATGGAAATTCTTTAATGGCTACCAAAGTAAAACTTTGTAAGAATCAGGTGTAGATTTTTTACCAATGTTTTCTACGTTTATCATTGGTTCAATTTCCATATTAAGAGCTTTGCATGCTTCTGGTAACAATTTAGTTAATTCTTCATTGTCAATATTGATTTTAAAATGGTTCTTTATGGCATGTCCAAGTTCCATGGAGTAAATGGTATTAAATTTTTCACCAAGAAAAAGCATATCATATTTATCTATTAACTGACGAATGCTCTGTTCGGTTGGTTCAGTGTTAGCCACCATGCTATTAGCCCTTAATTCAGTTAATATATCAACCAAAACATTAATATCCATACAAACATCTCCTTTCAAAATATTTCAGAACGGCAATTCTGATAAGGAGATTATAACACAAAAGTAAAAATATGTAAAAAGAAAGGAGCAACCAAAGATGAATGATTTAATAAAAGTAAATTTTGAAAATGAAAGACCAACAGTGTTAGGCAGAGAACTTCATCAGTTTTTAGAAGTAAAAACAGCGTACAAAGATTGGTTTCCGAGAATGGTCGAGTATGGTTTTACTGAAAATATAGACTTTAGCTCAATTTTGAGCGGAAGCACTGGAGGAAGACCGTCAACTGATCACCAACTCACAATTGACATGGCAAAAGAAATCGCCATGCTGCAGAGAAATGAAAAGGGCAAACAGGCAAGACAGTATTTTATTCAAATTGAGAAACAATGGAATAGTCCTGAAATGGTAATGAAAAGAGCATTGGACATAGCAAATGAAGCTGTGAAGAAATTGCAATTTGAAAATAATAGGTTAACCGTGGATGTACAAATAATGCAGCCCAAAGCTGACTACTTCGATGAATTAGTAGACAGAAATCTATTAACAAGCTTCAGAGATACTGCAAAGCAGTTAAATATCAAAGAGAAAGATTTTATCAACTTCTTAATAACCCATAAATATGTTTACAGGGATAAGAAAGGCAAACTTACTCCTTATGCGGATAAGAATAACGAATTATTCGAGGTAAAGGAAACTTTCAACGAGAAAACTAACTGGAGCGGAGTGCAAACATTGATAACTCCGAAAGGTCGAGAAACGTTCAGACTGCTGTATATGCAGAAAATAGCTTAAATATTAGGAGAAGGCACTATGAAAACAGCAGGATTTATGTTGATGGCCTTACAGCTTATAGAAATGCTTGTAAGTATCCATTACTCCGCTAAAGGGAAAAAAGAACAACGCTTGGAAGCTAGATTAAACATTATTGCAGTGACGTTAATACTGATATTAACAAGATTATAAAGGAGGTTGGAAGTGTTCACGGAAGAAAAAATAACCGAGGCAATAAGGAAGATGCCTGAACAGGACAAGATTAAATTAGCAGCAATTACGACAGCGCAGGGCATAGATTTAGAAACTCAGTTGATACCTGGTATTACAAATTTCCTAAATAAACTCGAAGTGCTTTTAACAAATAATAAGAATTATGAATTTCTAACGAGGTGAGATATGAAAAACATAAGATTCTCCGGCAAGGTCAAAGACCTGCGGAAATATTTAGAAGTATTGGAGGCACAGAATGAATTGCAACAGCTGTAAATGGTACAAGCGAACATGTAAGTATAAAGGCATATGCGTACTATTTGACAACAATGTCAAGCAGGATGACATTTGCGAGGATTGGGAGGAGTGAGGAAGGATGCAAGTAGGTACAAAGGAATTTGATGAAATCCTATCCTGCTTTGAAAGGGATTTCAAGCATATGCGCTTAGATAAAGAGGATAGGAAGCTTTGGAAGATGGGCGTTGTGTACCAAGATGGTGAAACAAACAAATTATATCTGGCCTACAGGTTGGGTTACTCTTTAGGCAGATGCAAATATATGTGATTGGGAGGAATAAGATGCAAAAATTTAATGTAATGTTAGAAGAAACTTTAAAAAAAGTAACAAATGTCGTTGTAGAAGCAAGAGACGAAGATGAGTTGGTAGAAATCTTAGAAGTTGCAGATGCAGAAGCTGAAGATTGCGGATTCGATAGCGAAGATTACATTTCTGAATTAAAAAAACACCTTAAGGTAATTGAAGTAATTGAAAGCGATGAAGAAATGGAAGAATTTGAGTGCACTGACTATTATAAAGAGCGTGATAAAGATGCACAGAATTAAACAATTTTGGTGCAAGCTTAAAGTTGGCTGCCTAAAGGTAAATT
>DNNV01000193.1:2456-5878 GCA_003497505.1 Clostridiales bacterium
ACAAAGAGAAAAAGTTATAGAAAAATAAAGTCTTTGGAATTTGTGGAAGTCAGAGAGGGAATAGTATTAATCAGAAACGAGGCCAATAATTACTATAAAGAATATTCTATAAGTGACGAATTTGAGCAAATTATTGCGGTTCTTGATTTTATAGGTGTTTTGGAAAGAAGCTTTATATATGAAATCAAGGCAGTATGTACAAACAAACATTATAAAAGAAGACATGACACAAAATATTTCTTTGAGGGTGAAGAAAAGGAATTAATTGAGTGGGCCGCTAAAAATCAAATTTGGCATTGGCTAACGGAGGTAAACATTGAGAAATAAAATATTTTTACTACTACAATTATTCCTGCTTGGTGCATTGGTTTTAGTGATGCAGCAGTCGGATAAAGTACATAAAATTGAAATTCAGAATTACGAGAGCCGATTGATTAAGGTTGAGAACAGGTATCTTGATGAGAAGGAAAAGCATGAGCAGACAAAGCTTGAATTAGCTTACACAAAGCGGATTGTTTCAGATAAAGACATGCTAATGCGTGATTTCGTAACAAGTGAGTATGCGGGTGAATTTGATGTTAGTTATTATACGGCAGGGCCTGAAAGCACTGGAAAGATACCTGACGACCCGTTTTATGGAATCACGGCAAGCGGAGACTTCGTCCTTGAAGGATATACTGCGGCTGCTGACTGGGCGGTTTTTGAACCTGGTACGCGTTTGTTCATCGAGGGCGTCGGATTTAGGGTGGTTCGTGACAGTGGCTCGGCTATAAAAGGGAATAAGCTTGACGTTTTCGTTGACGACGTGAATGTCGCTTTAGCAAACGGACGGCATATGGCGAAGGTTTATGTTTTGAAATAACAATTATCAGGAGGACGTTTTGAGAGAATTAACAGTTGTATTATTTGCAGGGGCAGGCGTTAAGTGGGCGAAACTTGCAAGATACTACAGGAAGAAACTAGGTTTACCGAAGAGTAAAAAAACACCGCCCTGCGCCACCAGACCGGCAAAGTAAAAAATTAACTGATTTATTATAACAAAATTTAATAATTAATTCAAGGAGGATTTTATAAATGAGAAACGAAGAAGAAATTAAAAAAGAAATAAACCGATTGAACGAGACAATCGGAAAAGAAATAGATGATGATGTGTGCGTTAATTTAGCTGCGAGAAAATGGGCATTGAAGTGGGTTTTAGAGGAGGAACAATGACCTATGAAGAATATATACAGGGCGTTGACAGCTTAGAAGAGGATATAGACCAACTAAGCGAAGATATAAATAATCTGCAGACAGCTATATTCAGAATACAAGACGTTTACAACGAAATAGAGGGACATAAAGAGGATTTAACAAGAATTTTAGAAAGTTACATAAAAGAACTCGAAGAAAAAAAGCAGGAAGTTGAAAGGAGGATAATCAGATATAATGAGCATTTTCAATAAACTATTAAACGTACAAGCAGAGCTGAAAGCTCCTAAAGGGCAATACAATACATTCGGAAAATATAAATATAGAAGTTGTGAAAACATACTTGAAGCTGTGAAGCCATTACTGAAGAAGGAAGGATTAGTACTTCAATTACATGACCAATTAATCAAAGAAGGTGAAAGGTTTTATGTACAAGCTGCTGCAACATTGATAGACGTTGCTACTGCAGAATCAACAAGTGTGTCCGCATTTGCACGAGAAGAAGAAAATAAAAAAGGAATGGACGGCAGCCAGATAACAGGTGCAGCAAGCAGTTATGCGAGAAAGTACGCATTAAATGGGCTATTCTGCATTGATGATAATTCGGACAGCGATATAACTAATCAAACCGGGGATGTGTCAAACGAAGATATTTTAAAGCTCTTTGAGACTGCAACACAAGCAGGATACAGTAAGGCGACTATTTTTAAACAGATAGAGAGTAAGTATCACAAGGAAACTCCTGATTTATTGACTAAGGCAGAATTTAATCAGCTTTTGACCGGGTATGAGAAGTTATTAAAGCTTAAAGATGGTGAGTCTAATGAAAAAGAATAGCATAATAACCACCGACTGGGATTGTTGCTTTATATGTGGCACTACTCATAATTTACAAGAACATCATGTTTTTTTCGGGACTGCGAATAGAAAGCAATCGGAGAAGCACGGGATGACGGTTCCGCTGTGCATGAGGTGCCATACGGGGCCTGCAGGAGTGCATCATAACAAGGAGCTAGATATCAGGATTAAGCAGTTGGCACAGATAGAATTTGAAAAGAACTTTTCTTTTGAAGAGTTCATGAGGGTGTTCGGTAAAAATTATAGGTAGGTGATTAATATAGAACTTACTTTTACAAAAGGCAAGATAACGAGAGAATTAAACGGGGACTACAACATAATGCTTGTGGTTCCCAAGCAAGAACAAAGCAGCATGGAGCCACTGAATGGGCTTTTAAACGACGATAAGCTAAAGGCTTGTACAATTGAGCATAAGAAGAAAAAACGGTCTTTAAATGCCAATGCTTATGCTTGGGCCTTGCTTACAAAAATAGCAGATGTATTAAGAAGTAGCAAAGAAGAGGTTTATTTTCTCATGCTAAAAAGATATGGACAATCAACTTTGGTTAGCATAGAAGATAAAGTTAACGAGTTCGGAGAAAGAATCGTTGATATTTTCAAAAAAGCAATAAAGTACCATGAGGAACTTGGGAGATCCGAATTGAATGGCAAGGATTTCGTTCATATTAAGGTTTATATGGGAAGTTCAGAATTTGACACAAAACAGATGGCAATTTTTATAGACGGCATAGTAAGCGAAGCTAAGGAATTAAATATATCTACAATGGCACCCAGGGAGATAGAGCAACTTAAAGAGCGATGGGGAAGGTGATAAATTGGCTGAGGTAAAATGGATTAAAATTACAACGGATATGTTTGATAACAGAAAAATAAAGCAGATAAGGAAGTTGCCTGAAGGTGATTCATTAATAGCAATATGGGTGCAAATTCTTTGCTTAGCAGGTCAAATAAATGACAATGGCATGGTTTACTTTGCTAAAGATATTCCCTACACCGAAGAAATGCTTTCAGTGGAATTTGATAGACCTATTAACTTGATAAGACTTGCCTTAGGCACATTTGAGAGATTCAGAATGATTGATGTTGTTGATAGCATTCTCTTAGTAAGTAATTGGGAGAAATACCAAAGTACTGATAAGTTAGAAAAAATAAGAGAACAGAACAGGCTAAGGCAGCAGAAATTCAAAGAAAATCAAAAGTTGTTATCAGACAGTAACGTTACAGTAACGTTACCGATAACGGAAGGTAACGTAACAGATATAGATATAGATATAGATAAAGATATAGATAATATATGCACGGAGCTAAAAAGCTCCATACCGGAAATACCAAAAGAAGAAATATTTATATCCCTAATCCTGAATGACAAATCT
>DNNV01000072.1 GCA_003497505.1 Clostridiales bacterium
GGACTGATAAATACCGCTTAGTATACATCCGAACTTTATGGCAACATTTCCTAGTGACGGATTGCTGTCCGCAAAGGATGATATGAAGGCCAAGGGCAGTTTCACCATGCCTCCTGATATTCTGTACACATTAAAAAAATCCTGAGTGTATATGCTGCTCATTGTTTCATCGTGGCTTACATAAAGCAGCGATGCCGCAAATGGATCAACGGCAGACAGTAAGTTGACAAATCCCTGGCTTAGTCCCAAGTCTTCATAAACCTGTCGATTGCTTAATTTTGTAATTGATGCATATTCAGGCGAATAAGCCGGAAGAATTTTCAGTATTTCTGAACGCTGTTGCGTGTTGAGGCTGTTAAACATAGTATTTGATGCGTAATAGTCCAGTTCATCCCACGGTGTGTTTCTTTCCCATTCAGAAAGATTGTACAGTGGATAAAGATTTTCCTCGATATTTCTGCCGGTGTAGTCACGCCTCATTCGTATGTTGTTGACATACATGAAGTTGTTTGACCGAGGCGAGGAAAGGGACTCTGTATTAAGTCCGAACAAGTTTATATAATACCATGATGTTTCGTGAGATACGGGAATTCTCATTGCTCCAAGTTCACCGAAATATTTTACCGAATTGTTGAAATAATGGGTGTAAACTCTTCCGCCGACCCTTGAGCTTTCGGCATCAAGGACTGTTATATTTCCGCCAAGCTTTCTCAGTTCGTAAGCAGCGGTCAGTCCGGACAGACCGCCTCCCAGGATGCATATATTTAAACCTCGCATGGACATTGGTGCGGCAAAATTCAGTATATCAGGCGGTGGACTCAATAATTGCACTATATTATCGTAATCTTCTGCTCTTTCGGACAGTTCAAGAGATTGGTACAGCATATTTTGTCTCTGTTCGTCAGTTGGGTTATAAAAAGCATCTCGTAAAGCCATGGATATCCTCCGGCAATAATATTTTAACAAGCTGTTCTAAATGTTTTCTATACATTATATTAGATAACCGGAAGGTTTATGATGGCTTAGCATAAGCTTATATTTGACATGCCGTTTAATTGTATTATAATTGATGTATAAATATCGTTGGAGGTTTTATGGATAATAAATCTGATAAGGTTACTTTATGGACCAGGCAGCATATTGACAGTCTCAAGGAGCTTGAAGTAGAAGGCGCAATAAGGACTAAACGAGAGCATCTTCAGGAGAAATTTGAAGAAATAACAGATTATATAGTGTATCTGTACAAGTGGTTTGTGAATGCCGCTGAAAAGATGGTCCCCAAAAGTGCGGATATTGAATTTCCCGTATGGTGTTCAATCAGCGAGGAAAATATGCTTAGACCAACGGAAGATCAGGTTGTATATGTGCTTGAGGTGGATAAATCGGATATAATTTATTTCGACGGAATGAAGTGGGACTATGTTTTAAATCATCATTATATACCAAAGGATGAAGCAGATGCGTATGAGTATGCAAGGGAGCTTGAGAGCAAGGGATTCAGCAATTCGTTTTCTTTTATAAATGAAAAAACAGCTCATTTTTATCCTGAGGAAAGGAAAAAGGTCATGGACAGTTGGCACAGGGTTTTTGAAACAGACCAGTGGGATATTTTCAGAATTCAGGCAAATATATGGGAGATTCGCCCTGAAATGATCAAAGAAATATTGTATTACAATCAGGAGCAGAGGAAATAATTTGTAATTGACACGATGGATTGTATGTGCTATATTATATAAAAATAATCTTTAACTCGGTACTGTGATGCCGTCAAGATGACTATATCTCTATAAGTATATTACTTTAGTGTGCGATAATCCTGACGGTCTTGGTCAGGGTTTTTTTATGGAGGGATATATGTCAACAAAAAATGAAGTGTTTGGCTATTTGCCGGACGAGCGTCCACCGATTATCGGACTGATTTTCTTTGCATTACAGCAAATTGTCGTAATGTTTCCAGCAACTGTACTTGTTGCTCTCATCACAGGATTTCATGTTTCTACTACAATCTTTGCCAGCGGTCTTGCAACATTGGGTTTCATACTTATAACAGGGAGACAAATTCCGCTTTATTACGGTTCCAGCTTTTCATATATAGCAGCTATAGCTTCAATAATGAGTGCCGAAGCATTTGCAGCATACTCTTTGAATGATAAGATTTCAATAGCGCAATTCGGTATTATAATGTCAGGCTTTGTTTCAATAATTGCAGGCTTCATAATAAAGAGATCGGGAAAGGAAACAATTGATAAGGTTCTTCCGCCTACGGTTACGGGAAGCATAGCGATAATTATAGGATTATCCCTTGCCGCAAATGCAATGACAAACGCTGCGTCTGCTCCGGCAGGAGTAAGTGAAGCAATGATGGAGACAGCGGGCGGTATGGCTTGGGTTGTGGCGATTGTAACGTTAATATCAACAATATTGTATTCGGTATATTTAAAGGGTCAATTGAGCCAGCTTCCGATATTATTCGGTCTTATGACAGGGTATATAACTGCCGCAATAATAGGAAAAGTGACAGGTATCCCGTTCATAACATTTGATACGGTTCAATCAGCAGGATTTTTAAACATCCCAACATTTACATTTCCAAAGCCGTCAATTACGGCCGTGGTAGCAATAATGCCCATTGCAATAGCAACGATACCGGAATCCACGGCGCACGTGTACCAGTTAGATATTTATGTAAATGACCTTGCAAGAAAAAAAGGCGTAAACAAGAAATATGATATAGAAAACAAGCTGGGCCTGAATTTAATCGGTGACGGAATAGGTGACATCATATCAGGATTTATAGGAGGGCCGGCGGGAACAAATTATGGCGAAAATATAAGTGCAATGGCTATATCCAAGAATTTCTCCATCCATGTCCTCGTGCTTGCTGCCATATTTACAATGGTTATATCCTGCTTCACACCTCTAATTAACGTAATATATTCAATACCTACATGTGTTATCGGAGGACTGTCAATTTATCTGTTCGGTGTAATAGCTGCGCAGGGCATCACTATAATGATGGATAAGAAGGTTGATATGTTCAGCTCGAAAAACCTTGCAGTAATAGCTGTGATATTGATAGTTGGACTTGGAGGAAGTTTCGGTTTTGAAGGGGGAATGATTCCTATGTTCGGCATAGAAATTCCGGCTATAGCCACAGCGGCAATTGTAGGCATTGCTCTCAACCTGATGCTTTCTATAGGAGATAAATAAATATTTTACAATGCAGCAAGTTAAAGATTTTAAGTTTTTTACTTAAAATCTTTCTTTTTTTATCATAAAATGCGGTTTTGCAAATATTAATTATTAATACATTATATAAGCAAAAACAAGGGCATACCGCTTTGGTGTTGAAATTTCAATAAATTGTTAAATAATTAATTA
>DNNV01000295.1:0-804 GCA_003497505.1 Clostridiales bacterium
GGGTTAGGGCATACAAAAAGCTGCATTTCAGCAGCTTATATATGATGTATTAAATTTCTTCTGACAGTTGGTTCAGGTCCGGCATGTTAGAGTATTTATATTTTGCTCTAAGTGCAGTGAATATTCTTTTACCGCTTACGTCATAAATTCCGTTTTTAGCAAGATTAAAATCAACAATTTCGCTTATTCTGCTGTTTTTATTTTGGAGTACAGTACTTATGTCCCATGGTGTTTCAAGGATGATTTTTCTGTCGTGTTCAAATTTTTCAATACTTTTATATTTTGTATCTTCAAGTTTCAATTCTTCTATATCCTTAATAATGAGCGGTACCTCTTTTTTTTCTAGGACTGCTATTACTAATTTTTTCTGTTTATCAGTGCCGTTAATTTCTTTCATGGGATTCTCCTTAAAATGTTATTAAACTGATTATACTATTAGAGCTAATTAAAATGCAAACTTATTTTATTTTGTATATACAGCATTAATTGCATGCTTTAACATGAGATGTTTTGAAAATCACACTATGGAGGAGTACAATTATATGATATTATTTAGTATAACGATGTTTGGGTATAATATATACACTATCGATTAAGGAGTGAAGAAATGTCTTTAGCAGGTGCGTTTATAGTTCCTCATCCGCCATTGATAATTCCGGGAATTGGAATGGGTCAGGAAATGAAAGTGAAGAAAACAATAGATTCATATTTGGCTATTGCAAGAAAGATTGCCGAAATCAGACCTGATACAATAATTGTGACAACGCCTCATTCTTGTATGTATTCAGATTACATACATATATA
>DNNV01000295.1:944-7946 GCA_003497505.1 Clostridiales bacterium
ATTCGGACGTGATGATATCAGTATGGACGTTGAATATGACGAAGATTTTGTAAAAAGGCTGTCTTCCGTTGCGGGAGAAATGAATATTTCCGCGGGCACATTGGGGGAAAAAAATAAGCGTCTGGATCATGGTACCATGATTCCACTTTACTATGTAAATAATTATTATAGTGAATACAAAGCTGTTCGTATTTCAATATCAGGATTATCTTTTGCGGAGCATTACCGATTTGGGAAGTGCATACAGAAAATAGCAGAGGAAATTGATAAAAAAGTTGTATTTATTGCAAGTGGTGATTTGTCACATATGCTCAAGGATGAAGGCCCTTACGGATACAGAGAGGAAGGAGCAGTTTTTGACAGAGAGCTGACCGCTGCCATAAGCAATGGAAATTTTCTTAAGCTGTTGAATTTTGATGAAGAATTCTGTGAGGTAGCAGGAGAGTGCGGCATGCGTTCATTTATAATTTTGGCTGGAGCATTGAATGGCAGGGATGTAGATTCTAGGTTGCTGTCCTACGAAGGTCCATTTGGTGTGGGATATGCTGTAGCCGAATTTACAATAAAAGGACATAATGAAGAAAGAAATTTTGATGAAATATATTTAAGAGATGAAGAAGAAAGAGTCAAGGGATTGAAAAAAGAAGAGGATATCTATGTGCGCCTTGCCAGAAGAGCATTGGAAAGCTATGTCATCAGGCATAAAAAGATTAAGAAATCTGATGATTTGGATAATGAGCTGTTGGATAACAGAGCGGGTGTATTTGTATCTCTCCAGCTGGATGGAAGACTTAGAGGATGCATAGGAACAATAGATCCCGTATACTCATGCATAGCTGATGAAATTATACAAAATGCAATAAGTGCAGGTATGGAGGACCCGAGATTTTACCCTGTAAGAGAGGATGAGCTGCCTCGTATGATTTACAGCGTGGATGTTCTCGGAGTACCCGAGCCTATTGAATCTATGGATGAACTGGAGCCGCTGAGATATGGAGTTATCGTTGCGAAGGGCTCTAAAAGAGGGCTGCTTCTGCCGGATTTAGAGGGTATTAATACCCCGGAAGAACAGGTGTCAATAGCTCTTAAGAAGGCGGGGATTTCTCCATCAGATAACTACAGTATTGAAAGATTTGAGATAATCAGGCACAAATGAGTTATGAAAGAAATCTCTGATATTCCATATGCTATTAATTTGCGTGTATTATTTTGTTTAAAAAGGAACAAATGGGGTATAATTTTTCTAAACAATTGCAGCTTTAGTAGGAGGTTTTATGAGATTAAAAGGTAAAACAGCAGTTATAACCGGTGCGAGCTCCGGAATGGGCAGAGAAATGGCTTATTATTTTGCGAGAGAAGGAGCCAATGTTTTGGCTGTTGCAAGACGTGCGGAAAGATTAAACCAGTTGGTAGATGATACTAAGGATTTTGAAGGAAAAGTAGTTGCATATGCAGCTGACGTTACCGATAAAGAAAAAGTTGAAGGTATGATTGATGAGGCTGTTAGGCAGTTCGGAAAGCTTGATATTCTGGTTAACAATGCAGGAATAATGGATGATATGAGCGGCATCGGCGATGTAAGCGATGAGATGTATGAAAAGGTATTTGATGTAAATGTTAAATCTGTATTGCTTGCCACAAGAAAAGCTGTTAAGTACTTTGAAGAATCGGGTAGCGGTAATATAATAAATGTTGCATCCATAGGAGGACTTCACGGAGGAATTGCAGGGGCTACATATACTGCTAGCAAGCACGCTGTTGTGGGACTTACCAAAAATACCGGATTTATGTATGCGAAGAAAAATATCAGATGCAATGCCATATGCCCGGGAGGAATTGCAACAGAAATCGGAAACAGTGAATTTATGAAGAATATTAACCAGCAGGGGGCTGCTCTGACAGGAGCGGGTCTTGTTCTTAATCCGAGATACGGACAACCGGGCGAAATTGCTGCGGTAGCGGTATTTTTAGCAAGCGACGAATCGGCTTTTGTGAACGGTCAGTGCATACAGGTTGATGGAGGCTGGACTGCATACATGTAGTCGTTGGTGTGAAGAGTAGCATAAAAGGTGTAACAAGATAAATTTGATTTATTAAATAGACTCTGTTAATATAAAGAGCAGCCTAATGGCTGCTCTTTAGGTTGCTCAAAAAACCAGATCGAAGAAACTCTATTTTTTAAGATTAAATTAAGCTTGGGAGTGGTATTATATAACACTGTGCATTAATAAAAACGATCCTATTGAATTGGTTTACGGGATCTGGAAAATATAATGGTGAAGGAGTGAAAACTTGAAAAAATTATTGCCTTTTATGAAGAAATACATGAAATATGCTGTGCTGTGTCCCATAATGATGATATTGGAAGTGATGGCGGATATAATTATACCATATCTCATGGCCCTTATTGTTGATGTTGGTATTGCGGGAAGAGATGTGGGCTATGTTGTAAAAATGGGAATTATTATGATTTTCGCCGCACTTTTCGGGATGGTTATGGGAATTATAAGCTCTCATTACGGTGCGACAGCAGGCTATGGATTTGCAGCGGAAATAAGAAAAGAAACGTTTAAAAAGGTGCAGAGCTTTTCGTTTGCCAATCTGGACAAATTCTCCGTGTCATCGCTTATTACCCGACTGACCAACGACTGCAACACCTTAGGGCAGGTGGCGATGATGAGTCTGCGCATGGCGGTGCGTGCGCCGTTCATGATGATTTTTGCACTGATTATGGCTCTCAGAATAAATGCTCCTTTGGCCTCGGTATTTATGGTTACAATTCCGCTGACAGTGGCATTGATTGCACTGATACTTACGAAGGCGAGACCGCTTTTCATAAAAATGCAGTCACGTGTGGACAGAGTAAATGCGGTGATTCAGGAAAACCTAGTAGGAATTAGGGTTGTCAAATCATTTAACAGACAAAAGTATGAAGAGATGAAATTTAAGGAAAGAAATGATTCCTTAAGAGATACTGCTCTTAAAGCAATATCCATAATAATTTTCTTTATGCCGATTTTGACGCTCATAACTTATGCAACAATAATAGCGGTGCTGTGGTTTGGCGGAAAGCAGATAGTTGCCGGAACAATGGGAAGCGGAGAGCTGTTGTCATTCATTACATACATTACTCAGATACTGATGTCCCTGATGATGCTCACATTCTTTTTCATGCAGTTTTTGAGAGGGTCTGCTTCTGCGGCAAGAATTGCTGAGGTGCTTGATACAGAAACTGAAATCGTAGAAATCGACAATCCTGTTATGAGCGTTAAGGATGGTTCTATATCCTTTAGGGATGTGAGCTTTTCATATCCTTTAAGCTCGGAAAAAGCTCTTAAAAATATAAATTTTGAAATAGCCACGGGAGAAACTATAGGTATTATCGGCTCAACAGGCTCATCAAAGTCAACACTTATTCAAATGATTCCGAGGCTTTTCGATGTGACGGATGGAAGTGTTGCAGTTGGCGGAATTGACGTGAAGAATTACCACCTTGAGACATTGAGAGATAAGGTTGCATTTGTTCTTCAGAAAAATGTCCTATTTACAGGAACAATCCGAGAAAACATGAAGTGGGGAAATGAAAATGCAACGGATGAACAGATTATCAATGCCCTCAGGCAGTCACAGGCATGGGAATTTGTATCTTCATACGACGATGGACTGGACCACAAGGTAGAACAGGGCGGAGACAATTTTTCCGGAGGGCAGAAGCAGAGGCTGACTATTGCCAGAGCGCTTATTAAATCACCTAAAATTCTTATACTTGATGATTCCACAAGTGCGGTGGATATGACTACGGATGCTAAAATACAGCGTGCATTCAAGTCTGAATTAAGTGATATAACAGTAATTATAATTGCGCAGAGAATTTCCTCCATACAGCATGCTGACAGAATAATTGTAATGAACGAAGGGGAGATTGAATCAACAGGAAGCCATGAAGAATTAATAGTTAATTCTCCAATATACAGAGAAATTTACGAATCTCAGCAGAAAGGAGTGGTAGGACAATGATGAAGGGTATGAAGGAGCAGAGAAACACGGGAAAAGGTCCGAGACAGCTTAGACCCGAAAATGCGAAAAAAACACTTATAAGATTGTTCAGCTACTTCAAATTTAACAAAATGCTGTTTTTTGGAGGAATATTTTTCATAGTTTTAGGCTCTGCTGCGGAAATAGGCATAAATGGAATGCTCAGCCCCGTAATAGATACACTGGTCGGTAATTATGACAAGGGCAGGTTTATAACATATATAGCTATAATGGTTTTAATGGTTGCGGTAATTGCTGTTTCTCAATATGCGGGTAATCTGTTTATGGCGCGTCTTGCTCAGAAAACAGTGCATAAAATTCGTGAGGAAATGTTTGAGCACATGGAGAAGCTGCCTGTTTCATATTTCGACAGCCATACTCACGGGGAGCTCATGTCAACATTTACAAACGACGTTGATATGCTGAACCAGTCTCTGGAGCAGAGCGTATCACAGGTTTTGATATCAGTGGTTACTGTGGTTGGTACATTTGCTATGATGTTATTTTTAAGTCCGCTTATGACATTGGTTGTTGCAGTAATGCTTGGGCTGATGCTGCTTGTGGCGAAAAATATAGGTCAGAAATCCTCATCAAATTTCCGTATTCAGCAGGCTGCAATGGGAGAAATGAACGGATATATTGAAGAAATGATGTCAGGTCAGAAGGTTGTAAAGGTGTTCAATTATGAGGACAGGGCAATTGAAAGCTTCAATGAAAGAAACGAAGAAATGAGAAAGGCAAGCACCCGCGCATCAACGTATGGTGTAATGATTATGCCAATTATGGGCAATCTGTCATATGTTAAATATGCGATTGTATCAATGCTGGGAGCGTATCTTGTCATGCTTAACAAATTCAGTATAGGAAATCTGGCGTCATTTTTACAGTATACAAGGACTGTATCACGTCCAATCACTCAGGTTTCAAACCAGCTTAACACACTGTTTGCTGCATTGGCAGGAGCGGAACGAATTTTCAGAGTGCTGGATGAAAGCATAGAAACGGATGAAGGTGATGTTGTGCTTGCATCAGAATGCGAAGGCAAGAACAATCTGTGCTGGAAGCTTCCTAAGGAAGATGGAGGCGTTGAGCTCGTTTCTCTCAAAGGAAATATACAGTTCAAGGATGTGGATTTCGGCTATGTATCAGGAGCAAAGGTGCTGAAAAAAATAAATCTTTACGCAAAGCCGGGACAGAAGATAGCATTCGTAGGTTCCACAGGTGCCGGAAAAACCACCATAACCAACCTTATAAACCGTTTTTATGAAATAAATGACGGGGAGATTTTATACGACGGAATTGATATAAGAAGAATAAATAAATTTGATTTAAGAAGCACCATGTCCATAGTTTTGCAGGATGTACATCTGTTTGAGGGAACTGTTGCAGACAACATAAGATACGGAAGGCTTGATGCCTCTGATGAAGAGGTTGTTGCAGCTGCCAAGCTGGCAAATGCTCACTACTTTATAAAGCATCTGCCACAGGGATATGACACAATGCTTACGGCAGACGGGCAAAACCTGTCACAGGGAGAGAGGCAACTTCTTTCAATTGCAAGAGCGGCTATTGCCGATCCAGCCATATTGATACTTGACGAAGCGACATCCTCTGTTGACACAAGAACCGAAAAGCTCATATCCGAGGGCATGGATAAGCTCATGAACGGCAGAACAACATTTGTAATAGCCCACAGGCTGTCAACGGTGCGTGATTCAAATGCCATAATGGTTCTCGAAAGCGGGGAAATCATAGAGCGAGGAGACCACGACGACCTTATGAAGCAAAAGGGACGCTACTATCAGCTTAATATGGGAGTGGCTGAATTAGAATAAATACAAAGGAGATAATATCAAAGGATATTGTCTCCTTATTATTTTCTGTATACATGTTTAATCTGAAAAAATCAAGGGAATAATATTAAAAAATAAATTTATAGTGAGGTGTAGTATGTATTCAATAATGGCTGTAAAGGTGGAGGAACGTGTTGCAAAGGCTCCAGAACTGCAGGAAATACTGACCGGGCACGGATGCATAATAAAAACAAGAGTAGGACTTCACGAAACAGATGCTGAAAAATGCTCAATGAACGGAATAATCATACTTCATCTGTATGGCGAAAAGGAAGAATTTCAGAAGCTATATGATGAAATAGCGGCACTTGACGGTATAACACCAAGGTTTATCGAATTTTAAATGCTATGTTCAAAAAAATGGGCTATGGGGGAGGTTCTATTTTGGCAATCAGATAATTATTGTAAGACATGTGGCAGAGCAAAATAGGGATCAGAGTGTTTGTTCAATAAATTATTAAAATTAGTCATATACCTGCATTGACAAATATATATTAATTATAAGGAATATATTTTATGTTTAGTATGGAGGAGTGGCTATGAAGAGGTTTAAAAAAAAGTTGGACATAAGGATTCCAAAGCCTTTGAACTTAAGCAGAGACGGGATGAAAACCGAAATTTTAACAATAGGCTTATTCGTTTTTATAATAATAACTACATTTTGGCTCATTGATATGGTTTTTGGTTTGATGAGCGAGGAAATGAAGTTTACTGAGGTTAAAAGCGCTCTGCTTTTAATAAGGGATTATGTTGTGTGGTTTGCATTGGGGGCATTCTATATAATGTCCGCAAAAAAGAAAAAATTTAATTATGAGTCTGTGGTGGCTTTCACGGCGTTCGGATCTATTTATACAGCTGTGAAGCTTTATATGACGGATTTAGGTGCCGTATGGCTTTTTGCCGTTGAATGGCTCGTAATTACAATAGCCATTTATAACATGGTCAAAATTTCATTTTCGCATTTTGCAAAACCTTTGACGGAGTAGCAAGTAGTTAAAATAAAGGGCCGTTGCACTAAGAAAATAGTATAACGGCTCATTTTATTGACTAAAAACAAAATTTGGGCTTTGGAAAGAAGACCGTTTCAAGTTTTGTATAAACACAAAAAACTGAC
>DNNV01000011.1 GCA_003497505.1 Clostridiales bacterium
AAAAAAGTCTGTCTATATAGGTAGTACGTACAATTCAGGGCAGGAAGGTGATGCGTTGAAAGAGGAATTTGAAATTGCATATGAAAGCTATAAAAATGTGGTGTATACATATCTGTATCATCTTTCATATGACCATTTCCTTGCCGAGGATATCTCACAGGAAGTGTTTTTAAAGGTGTATTCCGGAATTAGGCATTTCAGAGGTGAGAGCAGCCTTAAAACATGGATTTTGAAAATAGCGCGCAATACATATATAAATCATACGAGAAAGACTAAAGAGAAGACATCACCACTGAGTGAAGCTGAGGCCCTAGAATCACTTGAAAACCCTGAGGATGAGGCTATAAACAGCGAAAGAGCTGTTACTATAATCAAAGCATTAAAGCAGCTGCCCGAGGATTACAGAACAATAATTATTTTAAGGGACCAGCAGGGATTTACCTATGATGAAATAGGAAAGATAATGGATTTCTCAGCCTCAAATGTGAAAATAACATTATTTAGGGCACGAAAGAAATTCAAGCAAATATTTTTAGAGCTGGGAGGAATGGATAATGTCATGTGAATTCGATGAAAAAACACGTTGGTATTGTGATAATTTCAATAAGATAATAGAAATTGAGGAGCATATATCAGAATGTGAGGAATGCAAAAAGTTGCTGGATGCGAGGACTGAGCAGCTTGAGCTTCCAAAGGTAGAAATACCGGATGAAAATACGTCACTGCTTAAAAAGGTTTTAAAAAGAAAGAGGTCAGAAAAAAGGATACTTATTTTCTGTATAGTAGGAATGTTTATGGGATTTTTTTCACATAACTACGTTAACCAAAGTATATTTGTTGCAAAGTTCATTATAGCAATTCCCTACAAGCTCGCAGAAATGTTTCTAATGTACATAAGCCCCGCCACTCACATGTTTATGAACTACAGTTACATGGGTAAAGCAGTATTTGCCAGGTTTGCAGTTCTCAGCTATGCTTCTATGTTAATACTGCCGTGTATTATAGGTGGATGCATTTACGGAAGCATAGGATATGTAACCGAGAGTAAAGATGTATTTACACTTAAAAGGTTTTCTGTTTTTATTTTAAAATGGGCAGCGGCAGCAGTAGTGTGCATAGGTGCAATATTTGGCATATACAGGCATGTTTCAGTGGCAGCCTATAACTTTGAGGATATTTCGGGTTTTGTCATATCTTACTCAACAGACGGGGAAAAATACGACGGAACCTATGTCGTTTACAAGGATGACAGCAGCAGAAAATATGATGTATTGGCTCAAGGGCTGAGAGAAGGAAAAGGCATGGGTAAAACATATATTGATGACAGGGATGGTCTGATGCCCATAAATATTCTGGGGAAATATGGTTTTACAGTAAGTGCATTGCTGGATACGAAAAATAACTTGATTTATATTGATAACGGGGACACATATATGCTGCCTGAAAGCTTTGTGGATGCATGTGTAAGCAAGAATACAGGAGGATACTATGAATGAGCTTAAAACATATTTTAATAAATTTAATCGAGATATGATATTTGCAGCGATTGCCGGGATTCTCATAATGTTTATAATCAGGAGAAAACTCGAAGTTCCAATATATCGCTTCCTGCTGATATTCGGTCCGGTTGTGCCCGATATTTTCATTCCTGATCATTATCCCGATGCTGTGTGCTTAGTTATTGGAACAGCAGGAGGACTGTGTGCATATATGATATGGGATAAAAAAGGAATAAGCACTGTACAAAGGTTGCTGGGCGCAGCAATTGCAGGTGTGGCTTTAATCGGTATTGCGTTTTTCGTGCAAACTACATATATAAGTCAACAACTTAAAAAGCCCATGGAGGAGTTGAATAACGACAGCATATACTTGCCGACAGAGATTGATATTTCTACGGAGGAACGGCTGATGGTGGGTGATGCCAACCAAGGTACAGGAAAAAGCAGATCTCTGAAGTTAGAGGAAGGCAGCGCTGAATTAGAGGCAATTTATTATGGAATTCAGGGCCTAAGCAATGCTGTGTCATATGATTCTCCTTTTGATAATGACTATACCATTAGCGTTATTTATAAAAACAATAAAACATATAAGTCAAGATGGCTCAGAACAGATGAAGAATATGCATATGAAAGTCTGATCGGCAAGGGAGGTTCAATAGGGAGAATCAAGTATGATGCGGAAGCCCTTTGTTCAAGAGTACACGGGGCTATGAGAACATTCAGGGACTTCGGGAATTATAAAAAAGAGGATTTTTCAGCTGTGTGGTTTAATGAAATGTTTTCGGGAGGAGATGCAAATTATACAGATATTGTTGACACAGAGTTGCTGTTGGCTGAAATGATGGCTCCTCAGAACTATAGCCCGGACAATGAAGAAAAAGAGTATTACGGCAAATTTTTTACAGGCGGAACAATCACACCTGAAGACGGAGATTTGATTGCAATTTCATATTCCTCTAAGACGGAGCAATACGAATATAAGGACGTAATGCTTTATGACAGATCTGCAAAGTTGCTTATTTTTAAAGACAAAGATAATAGTATGAGATTCGTAAAGCAGGATTTGGATTCATTGTTTAAGTAAATTATCCGCATAGTACAACCGCTCAATAGCTTGCTAATGCTATTGAGCGGTATTTTTACAATTTACGATCATTCTTTTTATAATTGCCTTGGGATTCTAAAATTATATTATTTACTATTTCCATAATATCCTCTGTGTAGGAGCGGTAGGGTTCAGACATGAGCGGAGCCGACTCCGGCGAAAGATTACCGAACAGCAGGTAATCAGAAGAAATATCAAAGTTAGTACATAGCTTGTAGAGAGTTGCTACAGACATTCCTTTTTTTCCATTTTCAATTTCAGCTAAAAATTGTGGTGAAATACCTGCCTTTTCCGCGAATCCCTCACGGGTCATTCCTAATTTTTCGCGCTGCTTTCGCAGGCGCTTACCGATTTGAAGTATAATATTTTCTTCCATAACATCACCTCTTTTATATATTATCTATTGCTATCAGCGTATTAAATAAGCTATAATTATATAATTAAGCGGGCAGCGTAATAGAATTAATTACTGGAAAGAAAGGTGGAAAATTGAAAAACATGAAAAGATTAAATACCTGCTGTTTCATAGGAAGCTGTACAGAGGACAGGCTGTCTTTATTTGGAGAGGAAAGACCATTTTTAAACAATACGGAATTGGTGATAGAAGAATCTATACTATATCTCATTGAATGTTTTTCAGTAACCAATTTTTTAAGTGGGATGGATATTGGTTTTGAACAGTATGCGGCAGAAGTAGTGCTTAAAAAAAAGAAGGACTATCCGCAAATAACCTTAGAGGGTGTGCTGCCATATGAAACACATTCAGTGAATTGGACAGAAGCTCAAAGGGATAAATACTATTCAATAATGGAAAAGAGCGACAGGGAGATAATGATGCAGTGCCACTATACATGGGATTGTATGACGAGGCGTAATTTATATATGATAAATCAATCAAAGCATATTGTGTTCTTTAATGAAGGCACGGGAGAAGTTGACCGATTGATTTTATTTTCAAAAGCAAAGGGAAGAAATATAATTGTCATTAATTCGGAGAAGGAATTTAACAAAGGCTTAATAAAAAATTTTTTGCATTAATTATAAATAAACTATTGACAAAAGGAAAAAATAAAATATAATAATAAAAAAATACTAAGCGATGACGGGAAGAGTAGCTTAAAATTTAAGTCACAGAGAGATAGCGCCGGTGAGAGTCTATTACAATAATTTTAAGTGAAGAACATCCTTGAGCTTTTGACCCAAATTGCAATGCATAATGCAAAAGTAGGCTCAAACGCAACCGAGCGATAAAGCGGCAAAGACATGATTGTGTCTTTTGAGTGAGCCTATACGCAAGTATATGCTAATTAGGGTGGTACCGCGAATTTTAACTCCTTCGTCCCTTTTCCAGGGATGGAGGAGTTTTTGTATGCCCTAACCCTGTTTTTCCGACCGGCAGGGAG
>DNNV01000255.1 GCA_003497505.1 Clostridiales bacterium
ATATTACAGATAATTCTGAATTCATAAATAAAATTAAGGACAGTATCATGTGTCTGCAAAATAAATGGGAAATAAAGCACCTGGCTGCAGATACAGAAGGCGTAAAGGAGGAAGTATGTTAAAGAAGTATTTAATTGTCAGCAAAAAAATATTGCCGGATGTATATGAAAAGGTCATCGAGGCAAGAAATTTAATCAACAACGGCAGCGTAAAGGGAATCAGCGAGGCTGTAAAAATGGTAGGCATAAGCCGAAGCACTTACTATAAGTACAAGGACTACGTTTTTTCTCCGTCTGAAAACTCCATTGGAAGAAAGGCCGTAATATCCATGATGCTCAGACATGAAAAAGGCGTGCTGTCAAGTGTGCTCAACTATATGTCCATGGAAAACGCCAATATTCTTACCATAAACCAAAATATACCCATTAACGGAAAGGCAGCTGTCAGTCTCTCCCTCGATATTTCTGACATAAGCAAACCCGTTGATGACGTCATGGCTGAACTTAAGAAGGTTAAGGGCGTAAGCTCTGTAAAGCTGCTGTCCATTGAGTAGGTAGATAAAATGTATGGATTAGTTTTAGAGGGCGGAGGCGCAAAAGGTGCGTATCATGTGGGAGCTTTTAAGGCGCTGCGTGAGCTGGGAATAGAAATCGGGGGAATTGCAGGTACATCCATAGGAGCAATAAACGGTGCAATGATGGTTCAGGGAGATTATGACCTTCTTGAAAGGCTGTGGTACAGTGTAAATTCCTATGAACTGTTTGATTTGGATGAAAAAGCTATTTTAGATTTGAAGAATCTTAATCTGCAAGAAATAAATTTTTCCTATCTCCTGCATCAGTCCAAGGAGATATTAGTTAACCGAGGGCTTGACACAACAAAGGTCAGGGAGCTTTTTGACACATATGTGGATGAGGAAAAAGTACGAAGCTCAGCTACGGACTTCGGAATCGTCACTGTGGACCTTACGGATAAGAAGCCTGTGGAAATGTTTAAGGAGAATATTCCACAAGGGAAAATGACGGACTTTTTAATTGCCAGCGCAAACCTTCCAGCCTTCAAAATAGAGGAAATGGACGGGAAGAAATATCTTGACGGTGGTTTTTACAACAACCTTCCTATAGATTTGCTGGCTAAAAAGGGATACAGAGAAATAATTGCCGTGAGAACCATGGCAGTAGGTGTAGTGCGAAGGGTAAAGGATAAGAATGTAAAAATTACTTATATTCAGCCTGCGGAGGGAACTCTAGGCGGAATGCTTGATTCCCTGGATTTCAATATGGAAAAAGCAGACCAGCTTATAAAGTTGGGTTACTACGATACCATGAAGGTATTTAAAAAACTCAAGGGCTTCAGGTATTATTGTGCACCCTACGAAGGAAACTTCATAGAGCTTATGACATATTACATGCTGCACAACAAAGAAATTATTGAAAGCATTGCCGAAACTTTAGGCTTTGCAGATTTCAGCCGGGACAGAGTGCTTTTCGAGAAAATAATGCCTAGGCTTGAGAGCATACTAGATATGAAAGGCCGAGCCGATTACGAGGACATATGCATCAGGTTTTTCGAGAGAATTGCGGAAAAACTGAATGTTGAAAGGTTCAAAATATACAATACTCTGGACTTCCTAAAAATTACCGCAGATGCCTTCAAGGAAAAACCTATAGAATTCACAAAAAACCTGCCGTCCTTCATCAAGCAGAACAAGCTTTTATCTCTAGCGGTTAAGGAAGACTTGCTGGTGGAAATATTCCACACAATTATGAAATAAGACAATTAAAACGGACGCCGGGCGTCCGTTTACATTTTTTGACTATTTCTTAAAGTAATCCACTATTCCGTAGGCGATTTTCTCCGCCATTATGTCCTGGAAGCTTCCTATGTGGATGTTCATTTCTTCCTGTGGGTTGGACATGAAGCCTATTTCTATGAGAGCCGCGGGAGTCGATGTTTCACGAAGCACCTCGTAGTTCCTGTCTAAAATCCCGTCTCTATACACACCGTTCACAGTTATTGCGTTCAAATAAATTGCTTCCGCAAGGTTGTAGCCGTAGCGTGGGTCTTTGTAGTTTATCGTATTGTAATATGTTGAAAGCCCGAAGTAGTCGCTGTTGTTCAGTGAGTTGTGATGTATTGAGAGAAGAATGTCCGCCTTCAGCCTGTCTGCCATTCTGCCTCTTTCCTTGTTCGCTATATAGTAGTCACCGGTCCTCGTCATGTATACCTTTGCTCCCATGCCCTCAAGTATGTCCTTAAGCCTGTTGGCAACCTCCAGATTAACATACTTTTCGTATTTCCCAGAATAGCTTATGGAACCCGGGTCCTTACCGCCGTGACCGGGATCAAGGAGTATAGTCTTGCCTGCCAGAGGGTTGACCTCCTTAAGATAGGCGCCGTTGCACCATCCCACAATACCGCTTTCTGATACGATTTTATCCCAGCCGCTTTCGGAACCTACAACATTTACTACATCTCCCTTCTTAAGAGAGCCCACTTTCTTGTCCTCTGCAGAAGGACCTGTTCGTATATTCAATTCATCAATAGTTATTTTGAAGGATATACTTCCTTCCGAGTAATAGTTTCGGTTGTAGGTTGTCAGCCATCCCGCCACATATCCGTCCTGTTTGTCATCAAGCCTTATCTGCAGCCAGCCGTTTTTTTCTCCAACCACCTTATAGGAGTCGTATTTGTTTCCCTGTGCAAGTACATCGCTGCTCAGGGACGCATTTCCTCTGATGTTGACCTTGTCGTATAAGATGTATATATTTTGTGACGACTTGTATTCCAAATCTGTGAGCCAGCTCGCCACATAGTATTCCTTGCCATTGTATTCTATTATGTGCCAGCTGTGATATGTGTCTATGTATCTTGCCTTTTCTCCCGGCTCAAGCTGTGCAACAGCATCAGAAAGTGTTGTTGCGGATTTTCGTATGTTTATTTTATTCTTTGTGTTGTTTACAACATATTTTTCCGGGGGAACGGTCACGAAATATTTTTCTATCCAGCCTGAAGAGCCGCTTGGGGTTTTCACGTTGTACCACTGCTCATTTTCACTGACTATGTCAAGCTTCGTGCTCATTTTTAATGTGCTTACAACAGCCGAAGAGTAGTCGGCATTTTTATATAGCGCAATATCCGATATGTTCGTATATCCTGTTTCCGCACCGTATGCGGGAACAAGGCTGAGCCACAGCACGGCGGCAATAATAAGTAATATTTTTTTCATTCGTCCTCCTTTACTCTATGCCATGTTACCAATATTTTAACAGTTTTCGACAAAATAACCATTACAGTATTGTTACATAGTGAAAAATGGCGGCAGGTCAACCGCAACGCATTCCCAAAGTATGCGACTGCGATTTAAAAAATAGCTTGATACAATCATTTCCGTATTATATAATGATTTTAAATTATGGAGGGGAGAAATTCTGATGAAGCTTTATAATACATTATCAAGAACAATTGAAGATTTTAAGCCTATAGATGAAAATTTGGTAAAAATATATACCTGCGGACCTACAGTGTACAACTACGCTCATTTGGGAAATCTGAGAATGTACATTCACGAAGACATACTGGAAAAAGCTCTGAGATATGTGGGATATCCGGTGAAAAGGGTCATGAATATAACGGATGTGGGACATCTGGAATCAGACGCCGATGACGGCGAGGACAAAATGCTCAAGGGAGCGAAAAGAGAAAACAAGACGGTGTGGGAAATTGCACAGCATTATACCGACGCGTTTTTTGCTGATATAGAAAAATTGAATATAAAGAAAGCCGATATAATAGCGAGAGCGACGGATTACATAGACGACTACATTGAATTCATCAAGGGACTTGAGGAGAAGGGCTATACGTATATCGCAAACGGTAATGTTTATTTTGACATCACAAAGGTGGAAAATTATACTAAGCTTTCGGGTATGGATCTTGAGCAGCTGCGCACGGCATCCAGAGAGGAAGTTTCCGTAGATGTTCATAAGAAAAACCCTCAGGATTTCGTGCTTTGGTTTACGAAGTCCAAGTTTGAAAATCAGGCAATGAAGTGGGATTCGCCGTGGGGAGTGGGGTATCCGGGATGGCATATAGAGTGCTCTGTAATAAGCCTTAAAAATCTTGGTGAGCAGATGGATATACACTGCGGAGGCGTGGACCACATTCCTGTGCATCATACCAATGAAATTGCTCAGACAGAAAGCTATACCGGAAAGCCATGGGTGAAATACTGGTGGCACGGTGAATTTTTAATAGACCAGGACGGAAAAATGAGTAAATCCAGCGGTGAGTTCTTAACTCTGTCACTTGTTGAGAAAAAGGGATTCAATCCGCTGTCGTACAGATACTTTGTTTTGAATTCACATTATAGGAAGCAGCTTGCATTTTCATTTGATTCTCTGGCCTCTGCTGAGAATGCATATGTTAAGCTTAAAAACAGGGTGAAGAACATAAAGGAAAATGTGGGAGAGTTGCAGGAAGGCATCGAGCTTTCACCGGCAGCGAAAAGTTATAGGGAGGAATTCAAGGCATGCCTTGAGGACGATCTGAATACTGCTAATGCGATTACTGTATTATTTAATGTGCTGAAGGCTGATGACATACAAAATGCCGAGAAAATAAAACTGGTTGAGGACTTTGAGCAGGTTCTGTCATTGGGACTGATGAAGGACGATGAAACAGAGATTCATGACGATTTGGCTGAATATGTTGAAGAAATGATTCAGAAGAGGCAGGACGCAAAGAAGAACAAGGACTACCAGCTTGCCGACGCAATACGTGCCGAGCTTTTAGAAAAAGGAATAGCTTTGGAAGATACGAGACAGGGTGTAAATTGGAAGAGAATAAATCAATAGATAATAAATCAATAGATAATAAATCAATAGATAATAAAGAAATGCTTACAGCGGCAAATAATGCTAACATATACAGCGATAAAAATAATATGATGTATTCACCTGCGCAGCTTGCCTATGCAGGTGACGCAGTTTATGAGCTTTTGGTGAGAAGTCACATTATCCGCAATCATGACACCAATGTAAACAAGATGCACAGGCTTTCCGTCAAGTTTGTAAGGGCGGATGCTCAGGCACGTTTGGTTAGCTGCCTTGAGGATGAGCTGACAGAAGAAGAAAAAAGAATAGTGAAAAGGGGAAGAAATGCCAAGGTCACTTCCTCACCTAAAAATGCCGAAATGATGAACTACAGATATGCCACAGGCTTTGAGGCCCTTTTGGGGTATCTGTATCTTAGCAATGAGCTTGACAGGCTCATGGAGCTGTTTGGCAGGATAATAGAAATAATAGAAAAGGATGAAAAAAATGAGGATAATTGAAGGCAGAAACCCGGTCACAGAAGCATTGAGAAGCGATGCGCAGATAGATACCATACTCATAAGCAGAGAGGCAGCGCAGGGCTCTATGAGTAAAATAATAGAGCTTGCAAAGGAGAAGGATGTACGCGTTAAAAATGTCGATAAGGCAACTCTGGACAGATTGAGCGAGAACAAGAGACATCAGGGTGTAATTGCCGAGGCCATGGAATATGAGTACAAGGAAGTGGACGATATATTGGACTATGCCGCTAAAAAGGGAGAGAAGCCCTTTGTTGTAATCCTCGATGAAATAACGGATGTTCATAATTTAGGGGCAATAATCAGGTCAGCGGAATGTATGGGTGCTCACGGTGTGATAATCCCCAAGAGAAGAGCTGCTCAGATAAACGGTGTTGTGGCAAAATCATCTGCCGGTGCAATTGAATATCTGCCTGTTGCAAGGGTTACAAATATAAGCCGCACATTGGAAGAGCTTAAGGAAAAAGGCCTGTGGATATACGGCGCCGACATGGAAGGGAAAAATGTCTCTGATGAAAAGTTTGATGCTCCCGTGGGTCTGGTTATAGGAAGCGAAGGTTCTGGCATCGGAAAGCTTATTAAGGAAAAATGCGACTGCCTTGTGAAAATTCCTATGAAGGGCTCAATTAATTCATTGAATGCATCATGTGCCGCATCTGTCATAATATATGAAATAATGAAGCAGAGAGGCTTCTGAAATGCCAAGAACCAAGAAGGAATATCTGTTTATAGACGGATATAATCTGATTAACCAATGGAGCTATTACAAAGATGTAGCCAGAAATATAGAAAACAGCAGGAACAAGCTTATAGAGCTTCTGGTTGAATACCAAGCCTACAGGGGGATTAAGGTAATTGTTGTGTTTGATGCCCATCTTGTGAAGGGAAGCGTGGAAAAAAGAGAGATTGTTTCGGGAGTTGAAGTCATATATACCAAGGAGCATGAAACTGCAGACAGCTATATCGAAAAGCAGCTGGACAAAATAGGAAGGTATGAAAGAGTGCAGGTTGCTACATCTGACAACTCAATACAGCAGATTGTATTGGCAAGGGGAGGTACGCGCATATCTGCTCATGAGATGATACTTGAGCTGGAAAATACAAAGAAGGATATACGGATAAGGACTGACAAGCCTCGACAAAATGGAACAAATATTGACAAGATTTTAGATCCTGAAACTTTGGAGCGACTTGAAAAATTACGAAGAAGCTTTTAAGTGTATTGACACAAAATGTAAATATTAATATAATTTACACAACTATATAATTATATCAATATTGTGGGGATTACTATGATAGGCTCGATTAGCATGTACAGCAATCTTAATTATTTTAAGCAAGAGTACAACCTGTTTTCCGATGAAGAGCTCATAAGCAAGATAAAGCAAGGTGACTACCATGCTGAAAGGTGTTTATATAAAAGATATACATTTATAATAGGAAAAATAACAAGTACGTTTTTTATAATAGGCGGCAGCTCCGATGATTTGATGCAGGAGGCTATGATCGGTCTCATCAAGGCGGTGAAAAGCTTTGATGCTGAAAACGGAAGCAGCTTCAAGGGCTATGCCGTAACATGCATACGGCGTCAGATAATTACAGCGATACGAAAAACAAAGGCCTATGAAAGGATTAGCAAACTTACCTCTTTTTACGATTGTTTTAGCGAAGATGAGGAATCTATTTACTGTGAGGACTCGGACCTTAACAGAATGAATCCTGAAAATGTGCTTATATGCCGTGAGGAAGAGAATCAGTATTATTTAAGAGCAGCGGAGTTGCTGAGCGATTTTGAAAATACTGTCCTAAGCGAATATGAAAAGGGAAAAACCTACGAGGAAATATCACGTGCTCTCAATAAGAGCATAAAATCCATTGACAATGCCCTACATAGGGCGAGAAAGAAAATACACCGCAATAAAGAGAAAATTATGAAATAGAAATAAATTAATGGTTAAACATCGGCGTTTAACCATTTTTAATTTTAAATAATTTTTCTATTGATTTATTAGATTTTTGTTGGTATAATTGTCATTGACCAATTCAACGGAGACATAATGCTTGCGTAGCTCAGGCGGTAGAGCACTTCATTGGTAATGAAGAGGTCGGCAGTTCGAGTCTGCTCGTAAGCTCCAAGAACGATAAAAAGTATAATAATAAATTCCAGGAGGAAGGAATAATGGCAAAAGCAAAATTTGAAAGAAACAAGCCGCATGTTAATATAGGAACAATT
>DNNV01000240.1 GCA_003497505.1 Clostridiales bacterium
AACAGTATATACTAATTCGCTCCAAGGGAACTGATTTAATGCGAATTAGTATAATAACAGGAGACTATTTCATTACAAGATACAGTCCGGTTATTATAAAGGACAGACCTATAATTTGAATAAGTTTGAATTTGAGGCTAAACAGAAATGTGTCCATAAAAAAACTGCTTACAATTTGGGAGGTAATTACAATTGTAAATGTTAATGTTACACCCAATTTAGGTATGGAAACAGCTAAAAAGTAAATTGCCAATGCCCCGAAGACTCCTCCTGCCGACCATTTGAGAGGAGCATTTGTTATTTTGCCGTACTGGCTCAGGCCGCCACCAAGGATATTAATTATCAGCATGGTCGCAGAGCTTACTGCCATGCTGTGCAATGTTGCTGTTTTTGGTGTTATGGATTTTCCTAATTCAGAGGTAGCAGTAGCTTCCAAGGTTGTGAATAAGCCGGTCAGTATAGCAAGTGTAAACGGAATTAATTCTTTCAAGACATACCTCCTGTTAATAGACCTATATAAAAGTATTATGTTAATGCAAAAATTATTACATTACAAATATTTTCATATTTATATCAAAAGCATTATATAAAAATCGTTTTAAGAGATACTATTAAAATGATTCTATATGGAGGAAAAGAAATTGTTCAAAAAATTAAACCTGAAATTATTAATTCTATCAGTGTTCATATTAACCGCTGCGTTTTCTATAACTGTTCATTCTTTGCAAAATACGGAAAATATTGATGATGAGACTTTAAAAAAGGAATTTGAGAGAATTTATAACATTCGTTCCGGTTGTCTTGTATCAGGTGACACAGGCCCCTTGAATAAGTTATTTGATACCTCACGGAAGTATGGGGTTTATTCTTTGGACCACGAAATTAAACGGGTGTTATATTTAAAAGAGTGGTCTAATGAAAGAGGTATACAATTCAAAAACATAGAATCTGCGGTGAGAATTAAAAAGGCGACGTCTACGGGAGACATTGTAAAGGTTTCATTGGAGGAGTCGTACCGGTTTGACTATATTTATGATGATGATCCAAACCTTACACTAAATTCCTTCGGAGTAGGAATACGACATACGGCGAAGATAATTAAAAATCAAGGAGAATGGATTATTTATCAGGACTGGTACACAGATTGCTTTGAGGATGCTTTGCAATCCTATGAGCCCGGCAGCGCTGCCGTGTTCGGATATTCAGACTTCGAGCTGCCGGTAATGAGCGGATTTCTGACTGCTGTGAGTAAAACGGGATACAACAGGGAAAGAGCGGTCGCATATGCTGATAAATATTGCGGAACAGCTTGGGGGAGTGGAAACAATTATAAATACAACCCCAGGTATATGGATTACAACGGAGCAGGAGGGGATTGCACAAATTTTGTCTCTCAGGTATTGGGGGACGAAGAAGCGGGAGGACTAAGGCAGGACACCACATGGCTTTGCAGTTTTCCGAAATACGGAAGAGGGTCAGGAAGCAGTGCGTGGGTAAATGCTGATGCGTTGAAAAATTACTTGATTTACAGCGGAAAGGCAAAAGTGATTAAGGCCGGTACATATTCCGAGCTGACTGCACAATCCCAAGAAGGTTCCGGGGCACCTATTTCAAGCTTGTGTCTTGGTGATATTATTTGTTATGAAAAAGGTAGAGGGAATATTGATCACTTTGCTGTTGTAACAGGATTTGATTCTAAAGGATATCCGCTGATAAACTCTCATACAACAGACAGATATCATGTTCCATGGGATTTGGGTTGGGGAGATAAAAAAATAAGATTTTTCCTTCTGCACATAAATTAAAAATAGACAGCCATGACACCTTGATTCTAAATGGAATGTACGTAAAAAAGGACTTCACACCGATAGCGGTGCGAGTCCTTTATCTATGAAAAAATTCTGCCTATATCCAATACACCGGCTCCCTGGTCGTATGAAGAAGCGCTTATTCGCGAGCACGCAGTGAGCAGCCTTCGCTTTATGTCGTAATGGGTGTAGTTCGGGTTTTCGCTAAGCAGGAGCGCGGCAGCACCTGATACCATGGGTGCAGACATGGATGTTCCGCTGAGGGAGGTGTAGCCACTTATGCTTTTATTTGAAAGAGATGTTATATTGACGCCGGGAGCAATCAGGTCCGGCTTTTTAATTTTGTCAAGGGTGGGGCCGCGGCTTGAGAATTCTGCAATAACGTCGTCACTTAGCTCAGGAGTTCGTTTATCATCAAGAGCACCCACAGAAATGACGTATCTACTTGTGGCGGGCGACAGTATGGTATTTCTGAGAGGTCCGCTATTGCCTACTGCTGCAACCACAATTAAGTTATTTTCAATGGCCTTGTTGGCTGCCTTGACCAGTGGGTCTCTTTTTTCTCTGTACTGTGCGATGGCTCCAAGTGAGAAATTAATTATTCTTGTTTTATAAACCTCCTTATTGTCTATAATCCACTGAACAGTGGACAGTATATCTGAAGTGTTTCCGTTTCCGTTTTCATCCAGGACCTTGATCGACAGTATATTTGCTTCGGGAGCAATTCCTCTATATTTTCCCTTTGACGCATATCCGTTTCCGGCTAGGATGCCGGCACAATGCGTCCCGTGTCCATTGTCGTCGTACATTCGTGTTTCCTTGTTTACAAAATCCTTGAAGCCTATTATTCTGCTTGTTGGATATATGAGGTCCGCATGGGGAGATATTCCAGTGTCTATAATTGCAACCGTGATGTCTTTGCCTGTGTAGCCTGTATCTAAAATAAAGTTCGCACCTATGGATTCTCTCGCCACATCCATCACTGCAAACACCTTTGAGTCGTAGCTTATGAATTCCACATCAGGATCTGCTGTAAGCTCCAATATAGAATTTATGCTCATTTCACAGGCGCAGCCGTTTACAATGGGAAGATTGCAGCCTAATTTATTTGATAAGGAAGACAGCCTTCCTTCTTTTATTTTTGTATCGCCTTTATAAGTTATGATGACCGGTATGATGCTGTCATGGCTTGAATAAGTCCGGTCCTTTATTGCCGGACATAATTTATTGTAATTTATGTGATTTTTCATAATATTCACCTACCTAAATTAATTTATGCTTTTAATTAAAGTTGGTGTTTATTTTCATAAAACATGGTATAATAATTTGTAAATATAGAATGGAGGTTACTATGCCAAAAATATTAGTAGTAGATGATGAGAGACCAATTGCGGAAATAATTAAATATAATCTCCAAAAAGAAGGATATGAAGTACAAACCGCATATGACGGAGACGAGGCTATAAAGACAGCCCATAAAATGAATCCGGAACTGATAATTTTAGATATAATGCTTCCAAAGAAAAACGGTTTTGAAGTATTGAAAGAGCTCAGAATGGAATATGTGATGCCTGTTATAATGCTTACGGCGAAGGAAGAAGAAAATGATAAAATTACAGGACTGGAGCTGGGGGCGGACGATTATATAACAAAGCCATTCAGCAACAAGGAGCTCATAGCCAGGGTGAAAGCCAACCTGAGAAGAGTTAAGCTTTCCAATGTAAATGAGGAAATAAAATCTAAAATAATAAATGTGGGGAATTTGACCATTGATATGAACACCTATGAGGTGAGCAAGGAAAATCAAATAATTGATTTGACAAACAGGGAATTTGATCTTTTGAAATATTTGTTTTTAAATGCGGACAGAGTATTCAACCGTGAGCATCTTTTAAAAGAGGTGTGGGGTTATGAGTTCGGCGATCTGAGGACTGTTGACGTAACCGTCAGAAGGCTCAGAGAAAAAATCGAAACAGAAGAAGACAAATATATAATAACAAAAAGAGGAACAGGATATTATTTTAAGAGCAAATAATTAAAGGGACAAAATCCTGCGGGGAGTCAATATGTTTAAAAGTATCAGATGGAGATTTATTTTAATTTATTTTTTGCTTGTATTTCTTGCTATGTCCATAGTGGGAATTTTTATAGTTGCACAGCTGGAGAATATACAGCTTGAGATGAACAAAAAGAGCATGGAGGACAGGGTGAGATTTATCCTTGAGACCTCCAATGCCCTTAAAACAAAAACCTGGGATGAAAATATAGCCGAAATTCAAGAAAATATAAAAAGTACCCAGATAGGCTACAATGAAAATTTATATATTATTTTAAATGACAAGCAAAAAACTATTATTGCGGGAAGCTCCGAGGGAATAATAGGGCAAAGCGCATTTAACATTGCACAAATCAACAATTATATTTTGACAAAATCATTTGACGGAAGTACTGAGCACATTGTTCCTCTTGACCAGTATGATGATTCGGAAAATCCTATTTTCTGCCATATGTCATATCCGGTGGAGACAGACGGAAATATAAAGGGATATATTTATCTTTCCACAAATATCGAGTATATTTACGATACCGTAAACCAGTCGAGGGATATTTTGAGCCGTGCCACCGTAATTGCACTTACGGTCACTATTTTTTTAGGGATGATTCTGTCATCCAGTATAACAGGGCCTATTAAGGAGCTTACTGTAAAGGCAAGGCAAATGTCCAAGGGTGATTTTGAGCAGAAGGTAAATGTTAAGTCCAATGACGAAATAGGACAGCTTGGAACTACCTTTAATTTTCTTATTGATGAGCTTAAAAAATCAATGTCAAATTTGCAGCAGGAAAAGAGCAAGATGGAAACCACGTTTAAATACATGGCGGATGGAGTGCTGACCGTGGATACAAACGGAAACGTAATTCACGCAAATCCTGTTGCCAAAAGGCTGCTTTCTCTTGCAGATGAAGACGAAAAATATGATGATGTGGTTATAAAAATTAAGGCTAACATGGTTCTTGCGAATTTGAAGTCGAAAAATTATCACGGCACCGAAATTTTGGAGCAGGACAGAGAAACTTATTACGTTGATTACGCACCGTTCATGAATAATAAAAACGAGGTGGGGGGCGTTATTATTGTTTTCAAAAATGTCACCGAGCAATATAAGATTGACAAGTTGCAGAAGGAATTTGTGGCCAATGTTTCTCATGAATTGAAAACACCAATAACAACAATCAAGAGCTATGCAGAAACATTGCTGGACGGAGCTCTTGAGGAAAAACAAATTGCGGAGGATTTCCTGAATGTAATCAATTCAGAGAGCGACCGCATGTCGAGACTTGTGAGTGACCTGCTAAGGCTGTCGCGAATGGATTACGACCAGACGAAGTGGAAAAAGGAAAAGCTGAATGTGAGCGAAATGATTACCCTGGCTGCAAAGAAGCTTTCAATACAGGCAAGAAACAAAAATATCGATATGCATGTGAACATGGACACGGAGGATATGTATGTATTCTTTGATAAAGACGGATTTGAGCAAATAATTTTAAATATTGCGGGAAATGCAATCAAGTACACGCCCGGTGGCGGAAATGTGTGGATAAATGCACATATAGAGAATAAGAGCATAGCTATAGGTATAAGGGATGATGGAATAGGGATTCCTAAGGAAGATGAGGCGAGGGTATTCGAGAGATTTTACCGTGTTGATAAAGCGAGAACCAGAGAGATGGGCGGCACGGGGCTTGGTCTTTCAATTGCCAAGCAGATTGCGGAGTCCCACAACAGCACGTTAACTTTAAACAGCGAGTTAAATAAAGGAACGGAAATTGTGATTACCATTCCCCAAATTTAATTAAGAGGTATTCATGAAGCAGGTAAAAATCAAAAATATCATATTGATTTCAATGGTCCTGGTTTGTATTTATTTAAGCAGCAACGTGTGGCTGAAACTTCCTGACTTATTTAAGCGAAATACGGAGGCTGATGAAGGCTACATACCCAACGGCCAGGTTGAATCTAAAATATTGAATGTTGTAAGACCCGTTAAGAATGTAATTAAGTACAATGAGTACTATACCATCACATATTCCGATGAGCAGAACATGTGGGGAATGGCGGTCGTTGCCATGAATGATGCGTTTAAAAGCTTTGATAAAAACAGCATAAGCGAATCGGCGGCATTTCCGTCACAATATCTGAAATTTGATTTCAATACGGATATTCCCGTGGAAATATTTACAGGAAATTTTAAAATTGAAAATAAAGAAATAAATAATACGGTCAAAGGCGTAAAAAACGTAATTATTGATTTGGAAAACCCAAGGTCGATATATATTTATAACGGTGAAAACACCGTAAAAATAGAGAGTACAGGAATAGATACCGGGGAAATCATCGGAGCGGTGAAGGCCATGAATTTAGCCGATGAATCTGCATATGTGTTCAACCAGAAGATAGGTGAGGAAACAATACAAGCACCTGTTCCTCTGGAAAACACCGCGCTGTATCCCGTTATTGTTCAGTCTGAGCTCAATGTCTTTGATGCTGAAGCCATAGACAAAATAGCAAAGGATTATTTCAGAAACAGCTATGACTATGTGAGAAAATCGGTTGAGGTAAGCGGCAATACCATCTATGTATACAGAAATAAGAAGATACTTAAAATAAGTTCTGAGGGACTGTTGGATTTCTATGATACAACAGCTGAGCTGAAGGGTTCATCGGATGTATATTCGAGTCTCGTTAGGGCAATTGATTTTATAGGTAAATTTCCTGATTTTCCGGAGGGACTTTATCTGAGTGATGTGGAGAATATTGAATATGACGGAAATGATGGTTTCAGATACACATTTTCATACAAGATTGAGGAACGGCCCATACTTTTCAGCAAGGTAAGAGAAAATTCTGCTCTGCAGATTGATGTGATAGGTGACAGCGTTGTTTCCTACAGGAGATTCATAAGAAAAATAGATGAATCACAAAGAGCAAGAATGAGCGAAATTCAGGTTCTTTCTGCATTTGATGTCATAATGGGAAATCTGTATACGGAAGTAGATGGGGTTGAAGGCGGTGCTCCGGAGCTGAAGCCTCTGAAAAAAGAAATGATAAAAGATATAAGCAACATATATCTGGGGTATTTTGACCTTTCAAGAATTTCAAGAGAACAGGTTTTGAGGGTTGTATGGGTGGTAGAGGCAGGAGATAAAACATATATATTTAATGCCACAACGGGAGCGCTTATAGAAGAATGGCAGTAAGAATGGAATGTGAGTGAATATGGATTGGAATAAGGCAGCTACAATATTAATTTCAGCGTTTATAATTTTGAATGTATTTTTGTTCAGCTCTTCGTACAACAATGTTTTTTCGGAAAATTTCAATGCGAATTCAGATGAACAGTTTATGGGGAATCTGGAGAATGTTTTAAAGGAAAAAGGGATTTCAATTAAATGCAAATTGCCTGAGGAGACGTATCTTCTCCCCATACTGAGCACGGAATATGAAATAGTTGATGTGAATGAGAAGCTGCTCAGCCGTTTTCTTGGACCAGGAATTGAGCCTGTGCAGGATGTAACGCAGTACAGCAATGAAAATGGAGAAATCCTTGAGATACTGGATGGCAAAAAGCTTCATTACACCGTGAGGGAAAAAAT
>DNNV01000329.1 GCA_003497505.1 Clostridiales bacterium
AATTTAAAAGTGCGGACAAATCTTTGTCCGCAACATAGGAAAACAGTATATACTAATTCGCTCCAAGGGAACTGATTTAATGCGAATTAGTATTAATTTTCTGGATAATTCAAATTTTCTTCCTTTAAATTACACAATATTTCTTTGTAGAATTTCGCAGCTTCATATTTTGCCATGGGAAGGTTCATGTCGAGATAGTTGCCGCAGGAACGTGGGTCTGCGCCGGGTATTTCGCCTTCATAATTCATTATGAATTCAAACATTTCCTTTATAATACCAACAACGTCATCTGATTTCAAATCTCCCTTGAATATGACATAAAGACCTGTTCTGCAGCCCATGGGTCCGAAATAGACGGTCAATGTATCATATTGCTTGTGGTTCCTTAAAAATGTTGCTCCCAAATGCTCGATTGCATGAAGCTCCGCGGTATTGATAACAGGTTCATTGTTGGGCTCCTTCATTCTTATATCAAATGTAGTGACCGTATTTTCTCCCACAATATCCTTTCTTGAAACATATATACCTCGTTTTAACAACAGGTGATTTACCTGAAAGCTTTCAATTTTTTTCATCACAATCTCCAATCATACAATTGATGTGTTTTATTCATTATACTATCTAAAAGAGAAGTTGTAAAATATTTTTGAAAAAGTACTTGATTTGTCGTAGTAAATATAATATAATTACTACGACAGATACAGTACGACAGGTGAAGTAAAATTATGAAGAGGTATATATATGATTAGCAGTGATGTAATTCGAGGCTACAATGATACCATGATATTATATCTTTTGCTTGAAGAACCTTCATATGGTTATGAAATTTCCAAAAGGATCAGAGAATTAACAGAAGAGAAGTATATTATGAAGGAAACGACATTATATTCCGCATTTAAAAGAATGGAAGCAAATGGATATATAAAATCATTTTCAGGCAGCGAAACAAACGGAAAACCAAGAACATATTACCAAATAACAGAAGCGGGAAAAAAGTATTACAAGGAAAAATGTGAAGAATGGGAAGTAACCCAAGACGTAGTTGGAAAATTTATAGCAAGGGAGTGTTGATATGAATACAATAAAAAATTATCTTGAAAATTTATTTTTAGGCTTACCGCATACAGAAGATGTAAACAGAGCAAAAAACGAATTGTTAGCTATGATGGAAGATAAATACAATGAATTGAAGGAAATCGGCAAGACAGAAAATGAAGCTATTGGAATAGTAATATCTGAATTCGGCAATCTGGATGAATTGAGTGAAACACTGGGAATCAAGCAGATTATAGAGAATAAGACAGAAATTTTTCGGATTTCGTATGAAGATGCACAGGCTTATATAGAGGACTCAAGGGCAATAGCCCCAAAAACAGCAACAGGAGTATTTCTTTGTATAATGTCGCCTGTCATCTTGATGCTTCTATTAGGATTAGGGGAACTTGGCTACATTAGTATTAAGGAAGACTTACTGATAGCCGTGGGATTGGTGGTTATAATCAGCTTAGTGGCTTTCGGGGTGCTGCATTTCATTAAATTTTCAAGCAAACTTGAAAAATATGATGAGCTTAAGTCGGAATTATTTGAAATTGATTACAAAACAGAGCAAATGGTGCTAAGTGTTAAGCAACAGGATGAGGAATCTTACAAATCTGCCGTAAGTATATCGATTGTATGTTATATTCTTAGTGCACTGCCGATTCTTACTATTCCTCTTATATTTGAAGCAGATGGGCTTGGGACAATATCTGTGGCACTTACCCTGACGATTGTTGCATTCTCCACCTACAATATCATAAGTAAAAGCAGCGTTCATGAAGCGTGCAATGTACTTCTGCAGCAGGAAGATTATTCTGTTAAAAAGAAGTCCAACAAAACTCACCAAGTCGTATCCAGCGTATACTGGTCCGTAATTGTCGCTGCTTATCTCGGATACAGCTTTATTACACACAACTGGGCAATATCCTGGGTTATCTGGCCGGTAGCAGGAGTGTTATACGGTGGCATAAATGCTATTACAAATATAAGATAAGCTATAAATAATAAAGAAGCAAAAATAAATGCTTCTTTTTATTTTGTGGTTGAATATTTCCGGGCTTTGTAAGATTTGAAAAATGTGATATAATATTATTAAGGCTGTTATTTCGGAGGAAACAAATGAAATCTAAAGAATATCTTTCTATACTGCAAAAAATTTTGCAGCACGTAGATGAGGGTGTACATGTACTGGATAAGAACGGAAGTACGATAATTTACAATGATGCCATGTCTAAGCTTGAGAAAATGGAGACCAAGGAAGTTATGAGAAAACCTTTTGGAGAAGTTTTCAAAAACTTGAACAGCGAGAGCAGTACTTTGCTAAAGGCGTTGAAATTACGTGTTACAACATCAGATTTGAAGCAGACCTATCTGAATAAGGACGGCAAGGAAATTACGACAATTAATACTACGCTTCCTATTATAATAGATGATGAAGTTATTGCAGTCGTTGAGGTTGCAAAGAACATCACTCATATGACTGAAATGTCTCATACAATTTTAAAGCTGCAAAATGAAATAGGAAAACCTGAAACTGCAAAGACAAAGAGAATTAAAAAATATAACTTCAACAATATTATAGGAAGCAGTGAGAATTTTAAAGATATAGTGGAAAAGGCAAAGAAGGCATCAAGGAATTCGGTGTCGGTGTTTATTTTCGGCGAGACGGGAACAGGAAAGGAGCTTATTGCTCAAAGCATTCATTATGAAAGCGACAGAAAAGATAAGCCGTTCATAGCTCAAAACTGTGCGGCATTGCCGGAGTCACTGCTTGAGGGACTGCTGTTTGGTACGTCAAAGGGAGGCTTTACAGGTGCTGTGGACAGGGCTGGATTGTTTGAGCAGGCAAATGGCGGAACACTATTGTTGGATGAAATAAATTCAATGCCCTATGAGCTGCAGGCGAAGCTTCTGAGAGTTCTTCAGGAGAATTACATCCGCAGGGTTGGGGGTACGAGAGATATCCCTATAGATGTAAGGATAATTTCAACAAGCAATGAATCTCCCGAATCGATTTTAAGGAACGGAAATATCAGAAAGGACTTATATTACAGGCTTAATGTAATACAGCTCAATGTTCCGCCTCTTCGTGAAAGGAAAGATGACATACTTGTACTTGCCAATATGTTCATCCGCAAGTACAATGAGAGGCTTAACAAGGAAATAATATCTATGTCAAAGGAGGCTCAGGACAACCTGTTCAAATATGATTATCCGGGTAATGTGAGGGAGCTTGAGAACATAATAATGGCTGCGGTGAGCCTTGCGGAGGATACGGAAAGAATATTGAATATGGGCCATTTTTCACCCCTTAATCCTGCCAGGGAGCTTGGTGGAAAAAGTCATGAAATAGGAGATGAAGGCATAGATGAATATTTGGGCAATTTAGAAAGACGTATAATTGAAAAAACACTTATGAAATACGACAATAATGTTACGAAATCTGCAGAGGCATTGAAAATAAAGCGACAGACACTACAGCATAAAATTAAAAAATATGATATCCAATAGAGAAAAGCAAATATTTTTGCATTAAATGCAAAAATATTTGCTTTTTTTATTAATAATTGCTTTAAAATATATGCATTTATAAAAATAATATCTATGAATAAATAAATATTTCTATGGGGAATAT
>DNNV01000227.1:0-1294 GCA_003497505.1 Clostridiales bacterium
ATATGTTAAATGAAAATGGAAATATAACCATAGATGATCAAGTATTCGCAACCTTGGCCGGATTAGCTGCAATGGAATGCTACGGTGTTGTGGGAATGGCGGCAAGAAATGCAACTCAGGGAATATTTGAGCTTTTGAGAAGAGAGCAGCTTACAAAGGGTATCAGAGTAACAACTTCAGACGATAAGATAAGCATAGATTTATACATAGTACTGCAATACGGAGTTAAAATATCTACAGTTGCAGACAATATTATTTCCAGAATTAAATACAGCGTAGAAACTTTTTCGGGAGTTTCTGTTGAGAATGTAAATATCTTTGTGCAGGGTGTCAGGGTACAAAAGTAATAGGAGGCTAAAATGATAGTAAAGTATATTGATAATGTTACATTTAAGAAAATGCTTTTAGGTGCCGCTGCAAACCTGGAAAATAACAAGGCAATAGTGGATGCCCTAAATGTGTTTCCTGTTCCTGACGGAGATACCGGAACTAATATGAATCTTACGGTGCAGTCGGCAATGAAGGAAATCGGAGGATTGACTGAAAGCACCATAACTCACATAGCTGATGCGGTAGCAAATGGCTCTCTAATGGGAGCGAGAGGAAATTCAGGTGTAATATTATCTCAGTTGTTCAGAGGCATGGCAAAGGGAGTTAAGGGTGCGGGAAAAATTGATTGCAAAATAATTGCGGAATCGTTTAAATCTGCTTCTGATACAGCATACAAGGCAGTAATGAAACCTGTTGAAGGTACGATTTTAACTGTGGCAAGAGAAACCGCTGAAAAGGCTATGTCAACATATGAAGAGTATGAGGATGTTGCAGAATTCCTCAGCAGTTTGATAGAGCAGGCGAAGGATACATTAAACAGAACTCCTGATATGCTCAAGGTTCTGAAGCAGGCCGATGTTGTGGATGCAGGCGGAAAGGGTCTCGTGTTTCTTTTGGAGGGAGCGCTGGCCGCTCTTAAGGGCGTTGAAATAAAGCAAGAAAAAATAGAACAGGTAATTATTGAAACAGAAAAGGAAATTGCAGGGTTTTCAAGTGAAGATGAAATAATATTTGCTTATTGTACAGAATTTTTTATTAAAAACCCAACAAAGAGCGCAGAGGAGTTTCTGAGCAAAATTTATGACAAAGGTGATTCCATCGTATGTGTTGGTGATGAAAAACTTATAAAGGTACATCTTCACACAAATAATCCGGGTCAGGTTTTGGTCATTGCTGTTAAATATGGAGAGCTATTAAAAATAAAGATAGACAACATGAAGGAACAGTTAAGGGAAAGAATTAA
>DNNV01000227.1:1425-4328 GCA_003497505.1 Clostridiales bacterium
TAAGGGAAAGAATTAAAAATTCAAGCAAGAAAAGCCGTGAGAAAAAGAAATATGGTTTTGTGTCCATAGGAATGGGAGACGGCATACAAAAAGTATTCACGGATCTAAACGTTGATGTATTTTTGTCCGGTGGACAGACTATGAACCCAAGCACAGAGGATATATTGGAGGCGGCGAAAGATATAAATGCCGAGCATATAATTATTCTTCCAAACAACAGCAATATAATTCTTGCTGCTACTCAGGCTAAGGAGATATCCGACAGGAGTCTTTATGTTGTACCCAGCAAAAGTATTCCGCAGGGTATTTCGGCCATGCTGGCATTCAAGGAAGACAAAAGCGTTGAAGAAAATGTGCAGGCAATGACGGATGCCGTATCGGAGGTAAAAACCGGCCAGGTTACATATGCTGTGAGAGACACGGTATTTAACGATATGGAAATCAAGAAGGACGAAATAATAGCAATCAGCGAGGGAGATATTGTTGCCCACGGAGAAAATCCCGAGGAGCAGACTCTGGAGCTCATAAAGAGTATGGTCAATGATGACAGTTTCCTGATTACGCTGTTTTACGGAGAAGACGTAGATAAGAAAATAGCTGAGGGCTTGAAGGAAAAAATAGAAGAAATAGCTGAAGAGTGCGATGTTGAAGTAATATACGGAGGCCAGCCACTTTATTATTATATAATTTCAGTTGAGTAAATACAGAGGAACGGCACAGCCGTTCCTTATATTGCTGCAAAGGATAAGTGATGCTTGATATAGATATTCGGTTTCTAAAAGGAGTAGGCCCCGGAAGGGCAGCCAGGCTGAATAAATTGAATATATTTACCGTGGAAGATTTGCTTAACCATTTTCCTGTAAGGTATGAGGACAGGAGGACGGTTAAAAAAATCAACCAGCTGAGTGACGGGGAGAAATGCCTGCTTATGATAAAGATTTACGGAAAAGCCGAAAAGGCAAGAATCCGTAAAAATATGCTTGTTCTCAAGACAGCAGGCATGGATGATACTGGCTTCATCACATTAACATTTTTCAATCAGAGCTTTCTTGCGGATAAGCTCACAGAGGGAGAAATGTACTATGTGTTTGGTGAGGTAAAGGCAGCCTACGGCAAGCTGGAAATGGTTAATCCGGAAATTGAGCTGTGTGAAAAGGACTGGAAGACAGGAAAAATATTGCCCATATACAGTCTTACAGCGGGATTGTCAAACAACGAGCTCACAAAGCTTATAAAGACAGCTCTTGAAGCATATTACGAAAAAATTCAGGATGTAATCCCTGCAGATATACGTGAGGAATACAAGCTTGCCTCCAGAAAAAGCGCACTTAAAAATCTTCATTTTCCTGAGAACGGCAGGAAGTATTCTCTTGGAAAGAAAACAATGGTGTATGAAAAGCTTCTCATAATGCAGCTTGGATTGAGAGCGCTTAAAAACAATCTGAACAGAAATGCAAGCGGCAATGAAATTAAATGCACAACGCTTGCGGACAGACTAATTGATGCCATTCCATACAGGCTTACAGATGCCCAGCTCAAGGTAATAGATGAAATAAAAAGAGATATGAGTATGAGAAGGGCAATGAACAGGCTTGTTCAGGGTGATGTTGGTTCGGGAAAGACGGTGGTGGCTGTGTATGCACTGCTTGCGGCAGTTGAATCGGGATACCAGGCTGCAATGATGGCTCCAACGGAGATTCTGGCACTGCAGCATTTTGAAACTATACGCGAATATCTGTACATGGCTGATATTAATTTAAATGTTGTGTTTTTATCGGGCTCTACGAAGGCAAAGGAAAAAAAAGAAATTCTGAAAGACTTGAAGGCCGGAAATACAGACATAATTGTGGGTACACATTCTTTGATTGAAGAAAATGTGGAATTTAAAAATATAGGCCTCGCCATAACGGATGAACAGCACCGCTTTGGAGTGAGGCAGAGAGGAAGGCTGTCCGGCAAGGGAAACAGTCCTGATATTCTTGTTATGACAGCAACGCCCATACCCAGGACACTGGCGTTGATGCTTTATGGTGATCTGGATATTTCAGTCATAGATGAAATGCCCCCGGGACGTCAAAAAGTTATTACGGACATTCTGAAAGGCAATGAAAAGGAGCGGGCCTACGAATTTATAAAAAAGCAGGCTGATGAGGGAAGACAGGCGTACATAGTTGCTCCTTTGGTTGAAGAATCCGAGAAGATGGCCCTTAATTCTGCATCTGAGATATTTGACGAACTCAGAAATAATTATTTTTCCGGCTACAGACTTGGACTTTTACACGGAAAAATGAACAATGTTGAGAAGGAAGAAGTCATAAATAAATTCTATGAGGGAAAAATAAATGTGCTTGTATCCACGACGGTCATAGAGGTGGGTGTGAATGTGCCCAATGCCTCTGTTATGATGGTTTTAAATGCGGAGAGGTTCGGACTTGCTCAGCTGCACCAGCTCAGAGGAAGAGTGGGCCGAGGAAAATTTCAGTCCTACTGTATCTTGATAAATGAAAGCAGGACAAAGAAGGCTGCCGACAGGATGAGCATTTTGAAGAATACAGACAACGGCTTTATAATTGCTGAAGAAGATTTGAAAATAAGAGGACCCGGAGAATTTTTTGGAACAAGACAGCACGGTCTGTCGGGATACGATATTCAGAATATTGTAAATGATGTGGAATATGTTCAGGATGTACAGCATATTTCAAAGAAAATATCAGAGGAGAATCCCGGATTTGCGGGAGACGACTACATAAATCTAAAAAAGGCTATAATTAATTTATTTAAGGATGAAACAATAGCTTTTAATTAAGAGGTAAGCATGAGAATTATATCCGGAACTAACAAGGGAATGAAGCTGTATGCCCCGGATGGCATGTCAGTAAGACCTACCGGTGATAAAATCAAGG
>DNNV01000228.1 GCA_003497505.1 Clostridiales bacterium
CCTTTTTTTTCGAATTTCTTTCATCAATTGACCGTCTCCTTTTTGCTAAGTCAAACCAACAAAATATAAATTTCTTAGTTCATAACGGAACTTAACCCAACCCCGATTTTTCTCAAATTCCACGATGTCATCTATATTTTGCACATTTTTCGTTCCAAAGCCACAATATTTTGTGGTTAAAATGGATTATTTATCATTTTAACCACAGCGACCATCAGAACAATCGTCTCCACATACCTTGTAGCAGTGATAATGATTACCGATTGAAGCTGGTAGCTCCTTAAAGTAGCCTAATTTGATTTCAAAGTATTTCTTAATTCACATTTTTTCATCTCATCTTTGAATTTTCTGTATTCATCTTTATTTAAACAATAAAGGATCTGCTCATAATCTGTATTAAGAGTACCATAAAGGAACTATATCACCCAAAATCAATAGCTTGTGACATAATAATTTTTTCTGAATTAAGTCGTTTTATAAATTCAAATTCTTTCTTATTGCTCCTTGCTTTCATACATATAGGCATCCGTAACGCTAATTTTACCACTGTCATCACAAAAAGTCAAAGATGTCATCTATAAAACTCCCTAAAAATCAGCGCAAAACGGACATTTTTCAGCCCAATTTCAGCCCGTTTTTTTGCTTGAAATCCACAACAAATTGTAATAAAAGTGCCTTATTTGTCCTTCCGACCACAATAAGTCATCAGAACCACACACTCAACGTGCTCAGTCCCCGGAAACATGTCTACAGGAATAGCTTTAATTGCCTTATATTCACGTTTAACCAAGTACGATAAATCTCTTTCCAGTGTTTCTGGATTGCATGAAATGTACACTATCTGTTTCGGCCCCATAGCACACATTGAATTTAAAAACTGTTCAGTGCTGCCTGATCTGGGTGGGTCGATGAAGACCGTGCCGGCTGTTTGTTTTTCTCCAACCATCTGATTCATGAATTCACCGGCATCACAATTGTAAAAATAAGCATTTTTAACTTTATTTCGCTTGGCATTTATTATTGCATCCTTGACGGCATCTCTGTTTAGCTCTGCACCTATAACCTTTTTTACGTGCTTTGATGCAATTAATCCTATTGTTCCTATGCCGCTATATGCGTCTATAATAGTTTCATTGCCTTTAAGTGAAGCTAATTCAATGGCTTTGCCATAGAGGATTTCTGTCTGAACTGGATTTATCTGGTAAAATGACTTTGGTGAAATTCTGAATACCATGCCGCACAATGTATCCTCTATATATCCCTTTCCATATAGTACCTGCTCCCTTTCTCCCAAAACCATACTCGTTTTCTTGTTGTTTACATTCATGACTATGGTTGTAATTTCCGGATGAGCTTTTAAAAGGGCCTTAATGAAATTATTTCTTGAAGGGAATATGTGAGAAGCTACAACCAGGACGACCATAATTTCTCCGCTCTTATATCCTGTTCTTATTAAGACATGGCGAAAAAGTCCCATACCTGTATCCTCATCAAATGTTCTTATTTTAAATAATTTAAGCATTCCTCGTATGGTAACAATTATTTCGTCTGCTTTCTGGTTTTCAATTAAGCATTTGTCTATGTTAACCACATTGTGAGTTCCTGCCTCATATACTCCTGATATAATATTTCCTTTTTTATCTGTATCAAAAACTGCATGAACCTTATTGCGGTAATAATATGGGTCTTCCATTCCAATAATATTTTCCACGTGGCAGAATTTGCTCAACAAGCTATTAACATAATTTTGTTTTTCCTGCAGCTGTTTTTCATAGCTGTGCTGCTGAAGCTGGCAGCCTCCGCATCTTTTTATTACCGGGCAGCTTAATCTTTCTTTTGTATCCATTGTAACTCCTTTTATATAATATGCGCAAAAAATGTACCCACCCTGACTCCAAGGGGGTACTGAATATGGTATATTAGTCTCTGCTGAACCTTGATACTATTCTTAAAATGTGGATGAATATGTTTATGAAATCAAAAAACAGATTCAGTGCCAACGCCGGCACATCATCCTCTGTAAAGGCACCGTTCTTGATTATGGATATATCATAAAGTATATAACCGCTGAATATCATAGTTCCAAGCCATGCCAAGGCAAGCTGGTACACAGATGACCTCACAAATAATCCAACTAAACTTATCAGTATCATCGCTATTAATCCGGCATACAGCGTGCTTCCCATGAAGGAGAAATCTCGTTGTGACTTTGCGGAATAAACTGCAAGCCCTCCGAATATAGCTGTGGTTATGCCCAGTGATATAAGAACCATAACAGATCCGATTACCGACACATAGTATAGTATTGTGGGAAATGTGCTTATTCCCAGCAAAAATGCGACTGAGCAGCTGTTAAGCCTCGACATGCTACTGTTTTCTCTTCTCCTCATAAAAGCGGCTGATATCAGTACAATTATTGAGCCTATACCTGCCAGAAACGCATATTGCGGCGGTACAAACATCATTCCGAACACCATTCCCACGGTGCATATGAGCAGAAGAATGAACAGCTCCCTGATAACGAGACTTATTAAACCCTTTTTATATGATTCATCAAAATAATATCTTTCCATAATGACCTCCTTAATTAAATGCCGCATAGTGATAATTTGCATGTAACAATCCAATTGTAATATACCCCATATGCAGCTTTTTCAACCTATTTTTTATGTGTGCTGCATTTATTATATCATATTGTTGCAGATATTCCAAAAAATTTATTTAACGAAAAAAACCGCCGGATTTTACCACCCGGCAGCTTCATTTTCTATCATTATATTTATTCTTCAGTCTATTTTCCGCAAAGCGCTCTTGCTATGTCTGCTGCCTTGCTGAAATCTTCGTCTCGGGGATTCCAATTGCATTTTATTTCGGGCTCCAAGACCTCAAAGCCTGCTTCTGTCAGCTTTTCACGGAGCACCTTCGGAGATTCGCCGCTCCATCCATAGCATCCGAAAACTGCTGCCTTCTTGTTTTTAAATTTCAGCTCCTTGAGGAAATCTATCCACCCTCCTACCGAGGAAAGAATGTTTTGTCCCACGGTGGGTGAGCCTACGGCAATAGCCTTTGATTTAAACACATCTGTCATTATGTCATTTTTATTTGTCTTGGATATGTTATATATTTTAACTCTTGTATCCGGAGAAATAGCTGATATTTCCGCGGCAATTTTGTGTGCCAGCTGCTTTGTTCCGTCCCACATGGTGTCATAGGCTATGGTTATCTGGTCTTCCTGATATTCCTGTGCCCATTCGCTGTACTTCTGTATTATTTGCAGCGGATTGTCTCTCCATATTACTCCGTGGCTTGTGGCAATTATATCTATAGGAAGATTCAGGCTTACTACCTCTTCTATTTTCTTTTTAACAAGAGGTGAAAAAGGATTAAGTATGTTTGCATAATACTTCATTGCTTCTTCCCAGAGCATGCATTGGTCAGCCTTATCATTGAAAAGCTCCTCTATGGCATAGTGCTGACCGAAAGCGTCGTTTGAAAACAGAATGTTGTCTCCTGTCATGTATGTTGCCATGCTGTCAGGCCAATGAAGCATTCTCATTTCAACAAAAATCAGCTTCTTTCCGTTTCCTATGTCAACAGAATCTCCGGTTTTAACTACCTGGAAGTTCCACTCAGGATGATGGTACTGCCCCACGAGAGATTTCACACCGTTTGCCGTGCAGTAAATTGGTGTGCCCGGTATTTTTTCCATTAATGCAGGCAACGAGCCGCTGTGGTCAACTTCTCCGTGATTAGCTACAATGAAGTCTATTTTCTTAAGGTCGATTTCAGATTCAAGATTGTCTAAGAATTCTGTGGAGTGAGGCTTCCACACTGTGTCAATCAGAACCGTCTTTTCTTCCTGAATTAAATATGCGTTCTGGCTTGAACCGTGATTTATTGAATAATCCGCTCCATGGAACGACTCCAGCTCCCAGTCGATTTTACCGACCCAATAAACATTATTTTTAATAAGCTTTTTCATTTTTTCCTCCTATGTAATTTATTTTTAAATATCACCATTATGGTGTCATTTATGTCCGTTTATATACTTATTATATCAAAGGCAGAAACATAAAACTGTGACTTAAATCAAATTTTTATCATTTTTTATTACCATTATACTACATATTAATATACTTAAACAGTCTTTTTACCAATTATTTGTTTAAAAGTGCATATTATTGGTATAAATTTATTGATACTCAAATATTATAGATCGGAAGAGCGG
>DNNV01000115.1:0-3303 GCA_003497505.1 Clostridiales bacterium
GTTTACATTTGACGAAGGATAATACAGAGCTATAGACCCGCCTCCGTCAAGGCACATAGCATTCACGAGTCCCATGTTTCTGCACGCTTCTGCGGCGCCTGCCATCGTGGCGGAGCCCATGTTTCCAATCACTATTGTTCCGTCAGCCTTGGCTCCGATAAATGACCTTCCGGCGCTGTTTGTATTTATTTTAGCTTCGGTGAAACCTTCTGCAACTCCGTCTGCAGTTATCACACCGTTTATAATCAGACTGGGACCTGCACCAAGTCCACATGCTACGTCATCCCAATCCTCAGGGTTCGTATATGTGGTGTTTATTTTTACCTTATAATACACCTCATCTCCGATTTTATAGCGCTCATCAACAAGGTGTGTAACCAAAGGGTTGTACACAATTGCAAAGCCGTTGCCCGGTACACTGAAATCAGATGTCAGTATTTCCGAAACCTTTCCGTTTACAACAACTACCGCCTTTGCTCCTGCCGTAACCTTTACCGCGGTTCCATACTCCGGAGTGAATATTGTTATGGCATCATCCTCGGTGCTTGGATGGTTTATTCTCCAGGGAATGGCTCTGAACTGACCGTTTATGTATCCTTCAAAGTCAAAGGACAGCCTATCCACAATGAGCTTGCCTCCTGAGGTTATTCCAACAACGGAACCTCCGTTGCTTATGTGAAGTACTTTATTATTTTTAATCAGAGTTCCCCATGGGACAGGTATTCCGCCATATGCTTCAAAATATGTTCCGTTTATCGCAGCAAATGCTCCCGCATTTTTAGCCATGTTCGCCAGTGAATCCGTGGAATTCATCTGATTGCCGGCATTGAGAACCACAGGCTTTATGTTGCTTTCAATTTTTATATCAACGTGATTAATTTTTATCCCGTTAATACTTTCGCTCTTATATGCTCCCGCAGCGTATACCGGGCTTGTCAGGCATATTGCCGATATCAACGAAATGAATATTGCTTTTTTCAGTTGCTTCATTAGTCCCCTCCGTAAATTTAATGTCGCTCAGCAGATTATCGCAAAAATAAAAAAATCGCCAATCTCAATAGCACAATCAGCAGTTTAAGTGCAGCTGGCTGCCATTCTAAAGGCCCTATAGCTTTGCGCCGCAGATTTTCATCTGTTTTGCCGAATGTAATTTTAAATTAAATATGTCAATTCCGAAATATATATCGGTTATTCTTTTTAAAAAAACAGCATATTTAAGAAAGTTTTATTTATACTTTTCTTTTATGATATTATTTGATAGAATATATTTTAGTTCAGGGGGTGCTTCAATGAATGATTTGCATTGTTCTCTAAAAATAAGGCTGGCAAGGGATGATGTTTTTTTTGGTCCCGGTGTCCTCATGCTTTTAAAAATGACCGAGCATTACGAATCCCTCAATGCTGCGGCAAAAAGTATGAATCTGTCCTACTCCAAGGCATACAAGATGATCAGCGGTACAGAGGATGCCATGGGCTTCAAACTGCTTGACAGGAAAATAGGTGGAGCTCACGGCGGCGGTTCAACGCTTACGCCCGAATGCGCCGAATTTGTACGAGCATATGAAGAATTCAGCAATGAGCTTGAGGAGATTTCAGACAACTTATTCCAAAAATATTTCAGCAAGTATATAGAATAAAAATGCGGAGAAGATCTCCGCATTTTTATGTTTATTTAAGCAGCAATAACGAATCACTGTCTATTTTCAAAAATAATCTCTGCTTGTTTTTTCTGTCGTTCCATTCTTCCTTTTTAACATCAAAATACATATTAGATGTATTGATATTGTTTTTATTTTGAAATATTACGGTATAGTCATTAATGTTCTCAATAATATCTACTATATTGCATTCCATGACATTTAGATCTTTATCCAGATCCTCCCATATTTCGAGGCCTTCGGAATTAATTCCAACAGAGCTTATCTCTGAAGGTATGTTTTCCAGCTTGATTTCAAAATCCCAGTCATTTGCATATATCCTGTCTTCCGACACGGTACAGCCTGAAATGTTTTTGCAGCCCGTAAGTCTGGCAGCGGAAACAAGTCCTGGTTTTCTGAAAATTTCTTTAGTATCTCCGAAAAGCGCTGAATTACCTGATTCAATAATAACTAAATTCTTGCAGAACTTATAAGCTTCCTCCATACTATGGGTAACCATTAGCACTTCTCCCTCATACAGCCTAAGAAGCTCCAACACCTCAGCCTGAAGCTGAGATTTAAGATGTGAGTCCAGTGCAGAAAAAGGTTCGTCCAGCAAAAGCACGTCCGGCTTGTATGCAATGCATCTGGCAAGTGCCACTCTTTGCTGCTGTCCCCCTGATATCTGTCCCGGATACTTGCTCTCCAGCCCTTGAAGATGGAAGGACCTTACAAGCTCGCTTATTTTTTTCTTCTTTTCCGTTGATGGCAGACGCAGTCCCGCGCCTATATTTTCCTCAACATTCATGTTTGGAAACAGCGCATAGTTTTGAAACAGATATCCTATGTTTCTGTCCTGAGGCCTGAGATTTATTTTCTTTTCAGAATCAAATAGAACTCTTCCGTTCAATTCGATATATCCCTCATCCGGCGTTTCAATTCCAGCAATACATTTCAACGTCATGCTCTTACCGCTGCCTGAGGCTCCCAATATTCCCAGATATTCATTGTTTGTTTCAAAGGATACATCGAGACTGAACCCTTTAAACCTTTTCTTTACATAAACTTTCAAACTCATTTTACTTTTCCCTTATATAAATATTTTCTTCCTTTGAGTGTGAAATAGTTCATTAATACAATGACAACAAAGGATATTGCCATGACAACAACTACATAATTCATTGCGGAATCCATATTTCCCGCAGCAACCTCAGCATAGATAGCCAGAGGGAGTGTCCTTGTTACATTTTCTATATTTCCTGCAATCATGGCCGTTGCGCCGAATTCCCCCAGCCCTCTGGCAAATGCCAGCACTCCGCCGGATGCAACCCCGGGCAGCGCAAGTGGCAGTGTTATTTTCCAGAATATCTTCCCCTCGGACATTCCCAACGTTCGGCCTGCCATGATAAGGTTCTGATCAACCTGCTCAAAAGCACCTCTTGCAGCTCTGTACATGAGAGGAAATGAAATTATGACAGCTGCTATTACAGTGGCTGTCCATGAAAATACTATTTTAACACTAAAAAAGTCCAAGAGGAATTTTCCTAATGGTCTTTTAACACCAAATACAAAAAGAATAAAAAAGCCCATTACTGTTGGTGGCAATACCATGGGCAATGTTAGTATGCCGTCCAGAAGCATCTTTACTTTTTCGGACTTTATCTTA
>DNNV01000115.1:3402-3752 GCA_003497505.1 Clostridiales bacterium
ACCTTGCAGTTATAAGTCCTAAAAAAAATGTGATAACTATGGCGAGTGACGCAGTCTTCATAGATATCAATATCGGTGACAGTTTCATATCTATCTCCTTGTCAGAGCTTAAGCTCGGTATTTTCGTCTTAGTTCCGGCAGTCACCGGATAATCTCACATTTCTTCTTGCGGGATTATCCGGATATGCTCGGGATGGCTTATTCCTGAAATGAGGAGTTTTTACTTGTTAGCTGTAAATCCGTATTTCTCAAATACCTTCAGCGCTTCTTCGCTTTGTAAAAATTCTACGAATGCCTTTGCTGCTTCCTGATTTGAAGATGCCTTCACAACACCCACAGGATATATAACC
>DNNV01000320.1 GCA_003497505.1 Clostridiales bacterium
GTGACAGGAGGTATATTATAATGAATTGCAGTGAATTGACACAAAAATATTTCAGAGTCAACAAATTACCTCACATATGGTGTCCCGGCTGCGGACACGGAACCCTGATGAATACAGTTGTCAGAGCAATAGATAAAGTTGGATATAATAAGGATGATGTGGTGGTTGTTTCTGGTATAGGCTGTTCCTCTAGGGCGCCTGGATATCTGGACTTTAACACACTTCACACAACCCACGGGCGTGCGCTGGCGTTTGCAACAGGTATTAAGCTTGCAAATCCAAAACTTCATGTAATAGTTATAATGGGTGACGGTGACAGCTCCGCAATAGGAGGAAACCACCTCATACATGCTGCAAGAAGAAACATCGACATAACAACAATCGTATTTAACAATAACATATACGGAATGACCGGAGGTCAATATTCTCCTACAACGCCTTTTGGAGATTTTGCAACCACTGCTCCTTTCGGAAACATTGAAAAACCTTTCGATTTGTGCAACCTAGCTCAGGGTGCGGGAGCAACTTTTGTAGGAAGAGGAACTGCTTATCACGCACCTCTTATGCAGAAGCTTATAGAAAAGGGATTGGAAAACAAAGGTTTTTCGTTTATAGAAGGATTGAGCCTCTGTCCGACATACTACGGAAGAAAAAACAAGAGAGGAAACGCTGTTAAAATGCATCAATTCCTGAAAGATAACTGTGTTGATATTAAGGTTGTTGAAAAGACTCCTGAAAAAGGTGAGGATAAAATACTTATCGGTGAGTTTTACAATAATCCAAAGACAGAGTATACCGAAGGATACCAGGTTATAATTGATAAATTTCAAAAATAGGGGAGAGATTGAAATGTTTCGAAAAATAGAATTAAGACTCAGTGGTTCCGGCGGTCAGGGCGTAATACTAGCTGCAATTATCTTTGCCGATGCTGCTATTGAGGAAGGAATCAATGCAATTCAGACACAGTCATATGGCCCCGAAGCAAGAGGCGGCGCAAGCAAATCCGAGGTAATAATCAGCAGGGATGAAATAAAGTTCCCGAAGGTTACGGACTGTGATATCTTATTGGCACTTACACAGAATTCATATGACAAATATATTGCATCATTGAGTAAAAATGGTATACTGGTAGCTGACGAAGGTGTTAATGTCAATATGGATGTTCCTTATAAGGTATATAGGCTACCCATATTGGATACTGCTCAGAATAAAATAGGAACACCGATGGTTGGGAACATAGTTTCTGTAGGCGCATTGTATGCGCTCATCGGTGAGGATGTAATAAGCAAGGATGTAATGATGCGTTCCATCGCTAACAGAGTTCCGCCTGTAACAGTTGATAAAAATATGAGCGCTTTCGAAGAAGGTATTAAACTAATTCGAGGTTGATTATGGCAAATAACAGTGATCTGATAAGTGTTATACAAAATAATTATTATAAATTCAGCAAGGGACAAAAACAAATAGCTCAATTTATTATTGATCATTATGACAAAGCAGCGTTTATGACCGCTGCTAAAATAGGCGAGACCGTTGATGTAAGTGAATCAACGGTTGTACGCTTCGCCAGTTCAATAGGGTATTCCGGATTTCCGGAACTTCAAAAAGCTTTGCAGGTATTGATAAAAAACAAGCTGACCACGGTTCAAAGAATAGGACTGGATGATGATATTATAAATGATGCGGACAAGCTACATAAAAAGATAATAAAGAATGAAATGAACAATATGCGGAGCTTGTATGAATCCATAGATACAAAAGCTCTGGATGAGGCTACGGAGATTATTCTCAATGCAAGCAAGGTATACATTCTCGGACTCAGAACATCTTCCACATTATCAAATTACCTTGGATTTTATCTTGATGTCATCCTTGACAATGTGAAGGTTTTAAATAACAGCGGCGTAAATTCGCTTTATGAAGAAATAATTAAAGTGAAAGAAACAGATGTATTAATTGTAATCAGCTATCCGAGATATTCTAAAATTACAATTGATGCCACAAAGTTTATAAAGGGAAGAAATGCCAAAATAGTGGCTGTTACAGATACAGAGGCATCTCCCATACATTCTCTTGCAGATGTGTCACTGCTTGCAAAGAGCAATATTGTGTCGTTTATAGATTCTCTGGTTGTACCGCTGTGCATGATAAATAACCTCATTACAAACATCAGCCTTAGAGAAAAGGATGATATTGTTGAATATTATAATCGTCTGGAACAGCTGTGGGATAATCACAGCATATATCAGAACGAATAGCGGATCAAAAATATTAGGGGCTGCAGGTTAGTTACTTGCCGCCTTTTTTAATATGGGGTATAAAAATTATGTTGTTATATTTTCAATTTTGTAATATAATATCTTAGTGTTTATTAAAATTAACTGAAAGGAAAACAATATGATAATTGCAATAGATGGTCCATCCGGAGCGGGCAAAAGCACTGTTGCAAAGTTGTTAAGCAAAAAATTAAATTTTGAGTATATAGATACAGGTGCAATGTATCGCGCACTTGCATTGAAAGCACGAATGTGCAGCATAGAAATTTGTGCGGAAAATGAAAGTGAAATTGATAAAATGCTTAAAACTACTTCGGTGGATTATTCGGACAGCTGCATATATCTTGATAATGTAAAGATCGGAAGA
>DNNV01000204.1:0-5772 GCA_003497505.1 Clostridiales bacterium
CGATCTATTTTGAAAAACTAGGATAGGAGAAAAAATATGATATTTGGAGTATTAAAGGATATAAAAGAAGGAGAAAACAGAGTCATAGTTACTCCTCTTGAGGCTGCCACAATCGCTGCAGACGGTCATAAGGTTCTCGCCCAAAGAGACTGCGGAGCAGGAAGTGGATTCACAAACGAGCAATATATGAAGGCAGGAGCAGAAATCGTGGATACCATTGAAGAAATGTACGAAAGATGCGACATGCTTGTAAAAGTCAAGGAAATAGAGGAAAGTGAATATAATCTGCTCAGGGAAAACCAGATAATAATGACATGCATACATCCTGCAGGCCATCCTGAGGAGCTTCAGGCGCTTCTTGACAAAAAGGTTGTTGCATTTACCGCAGAGGACTGCCATAGATACGGTTCACCAAACTGCGAGGCTGCAGGAAAACAGGGCGCCTTGTTCGGGCTTGAATCACTTTTGACAATCAACGGCGGCAAGGGTAAGTTTGTAAGCGGATTGGCTGGAGCTCCCGGTATAAACGCAGTAATAATGGGATGCGGAGTAGTAGGAAAGTCTGCTCTTCACGTTCTTTACAGCCTTGGAGCAAGAGTTACAGTACTGGATATAGATCTCTCCGTTCTCAGGGAAATAGGAGATTTGTACCATGGTCATGTGCATACCATGTTCTGTAACAAGGAAGTAATAGCAAGTCTTCTGCCTCAGACAGACCTTATACTCAATTGTGTCAAATGGCCGAAGCAAAGAAAGGATTTTCTCATAGATATGGAAATGCTTAAGCTAATGGAGCCTGGTTCCGTGCTCGTTGATATAAGCAACGATGATCCGGGAGCAATCGAAAGCAGCCATGAAACACATCATGACAATCCGCGCTATGTTGTAAACGGAGTTGTGCATTACTGTGTAAGCAATATTCCGGGAGCAATATCGCAGTCAACATCTATTGCGTATGCTGCGGAAATGCTTCCATACATAAGAAGCATACTGAATGACGGAGTAACAGAGGCATGTGTGAAGGATGGTTTTGTTAGAAGGAGTCTGACGTCGTACAAGGGTTTTCTTACGCATGAGGAATCCAGTGCAATACAGAACAGACCGTGGATAAGACCTGAGGATGTGCTTGGCATAGCCGACAGAAAGCTTGATTACGCTCCTGCTGCAACAACAACCCGTTCAAACAATTTTATAAAATACTGATATTTCTAATCTTGCCCAAATACCTATAATTGCGTGATTTCTATATAAATAAGGACAAGAGTAAATAAAGTGCATAGAATAATATGAGCTGAAATATGCTCTATTTTTTTTAGGGAGAAATAATATGGAAAATATAAATATAGATAAGGTCGGAATTTTGGGAGTGTTAGGCATAATAGGAAGCATAACGGCACACTTGATGGGTGGATGGGACATGGCACTTCAGACCCTGCTGCTGTTCATGGCTGTTGACTATATAACTGGAGTGATTGTAGCAGCAGTCTTCAAAAAGTCTCCAAAATCAGAAATGGGTGCATTGGACAGCAAGGCAGGCTGGAAGGGGCTGCTGAAAAAGGGCGTAACACTTTTAATTGTTCTGGTTTCCGCTCAGCTTGACAGAATAACGGGAACAGAAGTTATCAGAGATACAGTAATTATTGCCTATATAGTAAATGAAGCAATAAGTATAATTGAAAATGCAGGTCTTATGGGTGTTCCAATACCTGATATAATAAGAAGGGCCATAGAAGTGCTTGTGAAAAAAGACGGTGATTAATAATGCTGCTTAAAGACGGAATAGTCACTCAGCTGGATGGGATAAGCATAATTCAGCACCTGATACCTGTTTCAAATAAGCTTGCAAGGCCTCAATATCCTATGAGGCCTGAATATATCACAATCCACAACACAGGCAATCCCGGCGCATCGGCACTGGCCAATTCGATATATGTAGATACGGTAGACAGCAATAAGAGCTGGCACTTTACCGTGGGACCCGGAGAGGTGTACCAGGAACTTCCGATTACAGAGTCGGCGTGGCATGCTGGAGACGGAGCCCAGGGAGATGGAAACAGAAAAAGTATAGGAATTGAAATTGCTGAGGTTAACGGAGCCGAAGAAACATCAATAAAATTTGTCGCTCAGTTAATAAGAGCCACAGGAATAAGCACAGACAATATCGTTCCTCACCGCCACTGGAGCGGAAAATTATGCCCGAGGCTAATATTGACTCACTGGGATAAATTTATAGAGGATATCAAGAGAGAAGTTGATTCTATGGATGTATATGAAGTAAAGAGATACAGAAACATTTCGGATATTCCGGAATTTTATCGGGAGTATATTAAAAAATGGATAGCTGCTGGATATGTTAAAGGAAGCTCAGACGGTTCGCTGAATTTCACCGAGGATATGATAAGATGCCTCATAATAGCAGAGAGAATGCAGCAGGGTAAGTAAGAGTGAAGGTAAAATATCCGGGTATTGTTCCCGGATATTTTATAATATGAATTATTGAAAATAATCTTAAGATACTATATAATAATCATCGTATTGAAAAATGTAAGCTGAATTATACAGCAACGGAGGAAAAATGAACTGGACCGAGGTTTCCATATATACGACCACCAATGGAATTGAAATAATAAACGGAGCATTGATAAGGCTTGGAATCAATGATGCTGTCATTGAGGACGCAAGTGTGTTTGATGACTTTCTTAACAATGATACCCTGAACTGGGATTACTATGACGAAGAACTTTCAAAGATGAAGGACAGCGAAAGCTGCATCAAGGTATACCTGGCTGATAACAATCAGGGAAAGGAATTGCTGAAAAATATATATGAGTTTACAGAGAATTTAAAAAGTGAATACGAGGATGTTGATTTTGGCAGGCTTAAAATAGAAACGGCAACATTGAATGACGAGGACTGGGCCAACAATTGGAAACAGTATTTCAAGCCCTTTACAGTATCTGATAAAATCATTATCAAGCCATCATGGGAGGAGCTTGCGAAGCCGGAGGACGGAAAAATTGTCCTTGAAATAGACCCAGGAATGAGCTTCGGAACAGGGCAGCATCACACCACACGCCTGTGCATTGAACAAATTATAAAGCATATAGAAAAGGATTCAGAGGTTCTTGATATGGGCTGCGGCAGCGGTATATTGTCCATAGCGTCAATATTGCTGGGTGCACACAGGATAACAGGTGTTGACATTGATGAAAATTCAGTGAGAATATCAAAAGAAAATGCATGCTTAAACAATATAAAAGAAGAAGACTTCACCATATTCTGCGGAGATGTAACGTCTGATGAAAAATTGCAGTCAGACATAGGCTTCGATAAATACGACATGATTGCCGTAAATATCATTGCCCAGATTATAATGGGCATGAGTTTCACATTCCCGAAGTTTCTGAAAAAAGGCGGGCTTGTTATTGCATCCGGTATAATTACAAAATATGTGGATGATGTTGTTGACAACTTTAAAGCGCTCGGATTTGAAATCATAGAAATAAACAATAGTGAGGAATGGGTAAGCATAACGGCTAAATTAAAATAGTGAGGTAGAAATGTTCAGATATTTTTGTGCTGATGATAAAATAGAGAGTAGCATAGTAAGAATTACAGGCGGAGATGCCAGACATCTGAAAACAATACTGCGGGCTGAAGCAGGCGATGTGATTTCCGTAGTAACCGAAAGTCGTGAATATACTGCGGAGATTACGGAGATAAACAAGGAAGATATCATTTGTGAGATTTCCGGGGAAATAGACAGAAATAATGAAACTGAAATAACAGTTACTTTGTGTCAGGGTATTCCTAAGCAGACAAAAATGGAAACAATAATTCAGCAGAATGTGGAGCTGGGCGTGAAAAGCTTCATACCTCTAATAACGGAAAGGACTGTCGTGAAGCTTAACGACAAGGACAGAGAGCAGAAAAAACTCGACAGATGGCGCAAAATAGCAAAGGAGTCATCTAAGCAAAGCAAAAGAAATATAGTCCCGGAGATTGAGGACATAATAACTGTCAGGGAGCTTGTTGAGAGACTGAGGAAAGAAGATGCACAGATTATAGTTCCATACGAGCTGGAGGACATGAAAACACTGAAAGAAGTATTGTCACAGCCAAAGCAGAGATATTATGTGATAATAGGACCGGAGGGCGGATTTGACATAAAGGAAATAGAGATGCTCAAAGAAGCAGGGGCACATATAGTTACCCTGGGGAAAAGGATTCTGAGAACAGAAACCGCAGGGCTGGTAGCCTCTTCCGTAATAATGTATGCATGTGATGAAATGATTTAAAACTGCCGAAAGGCAGTTTTTTGTATGCCCTTTATGCCCTAACCCAATTTCTTCGACTGTAAGGAGAAAGAAATTGATGGTAGGTCAAACGCACAAAATTCCTAATTTATGCGACGTAGGAGCAAATAAATTAGTGAATTTTCCTGCGAACCCCGTTTTTTCGACCGACAGGGAGAAAAAAATGGCGGTAGGTCAACCGCAACGAGTTCCAGATTTGCATGAGCGGCAGCGAATTAGCAAATATGTGAACGAGACTGTGATTAATATGCGCAGCAAGAGCATAACGTATTAATTATTAATTATGTCATATATTTATAATATAAAGAAAAATTGATTGAAAATTAAAATTTTTAGGAAAAATAAAGGAAGACAAATTTAAATAAATGAGTTATAATGTTTTAAGGTATATGAAAAATAAGGAGGATTTAAGAATGAAAAAAATGCAACTGACAACTAAGATTTTCATAGGGTTGGCATTAGGTATATTATTAGGAATTATTCTTCAGCCTAACCCTGACATTGCATCAAAATATGTTAAACCCTTTGGAACATTGTTTTTGAACCTAATCAAGCTTTCGATCGTTCCCCTGGTATTCAGCTCATTGGTAGTGGGCACATGCAGCATGGACGACGTAAGGAAGCTCGGGAGAATAGGCGGCAAGACAATGCTGTACTATTTGCTTACAACAGCCTTTGCAGTAACGATTGGTTTAATACTGGCAAACGTTACTAATGTAGGCGGAGGTTTTTCTATTCCGGTGGATGCAAAGGTTGAAATCGCACAGGCGCCTGATATTGCAGAAACATTGCTGAACATTATTCCTTCAAACCCCTTAAAGGCTCTGGTTGATGGAAATATGCTTCAAATTATAGCATTCGCACTTATTATTGGAGCCGGTATCATAGGAATAGGTGAAAAAGGAAAGACACTGTACAACTTCTTTGACGCATTTGCAGAGGTTATGTATAAAATCATAGGAGTTATAATGCAATTTGCTCCCATAGGTGTTTTCGCACTTATTACACCGGTAGTTGCCGTTAACGGACCACAGGTGCTTCTGCCGCTGCTTAAGCTCATATTGGTTGTATATGCAGGATGTGCTCTGCACGCTGTGCTGACATATTCATCTACGGTTAGTATATTTGCCAAGGTTAATCCCGTAAAATTTTTCAAGGGAATATCTCCTGCAATGGTATTTGCCTTCACAACGGCAAGCAGCTCGGGAACACTGCCCATAACAATGAAATGCTCTGAAGAAAATCTGGGAGTTCCAAAGTCAATCAGCAGCTTTGTTCTTCCTCTGGGTGCAACGGTTAATATGGACGGAACAGCGATTTATCAAGGAATATGTGCATTCTTTATTGCTCAGGTATATGGTATAGAGCTGTCCGTAGGCGCACAGCTGACAATTATATTGACAGCAACATTGGCATCAATAGGTACTGCGGGAGTTCCCGGAGCAGGTATGATAAT
>DNNV01000204.1:5886-7762 GCA_003497505.1 Clostridiales bacterium
CCCGGAGCAGGTATGATAATGCTGGGGATGGTTCTACAGTCTGTTGGTCTTCCAATGGAAGGTATCGCTCTTATAGCAGGAGTTGACAGAGTTCTGGATATGATGAGAACAATGATAAACATAACAGGCGACGCTGCATGTGCAGTTGTGGTATCTGCCACAGAAGGCGAGCTTGACAGAGACATGATTGATAATCAAGTGGTTGCTTCGAAGTAGTTTCATATGTTAGTCTGACGAATATAATATTGATAACTTTGTTATCAATATTACCGGAGCTGGAAACAGCTCCGTTTTTATGCTCAATATCTGCGGATATGCTCTGGGAGACAGGAGATACTATATAGATGCGATGGATAAAAACGCAAAATGACAGAAGAAGAGCTTACTGCATTATTGTAATATCTTAGTATAAATGTTAGAATATTATTATATTAAGTAAGAGGTATAATATGAGAATCAACAGTTGGATCAAAACATTTTTTGATAACCTATATGATGGGATTTTAATTATAGATACAGATGAAATTGTTAAATATATTAATCCTGCATATACCAGGATAACAAAAGTTACTTATGAGGAAATAGTAGGTAAAAAATTAAGAGAAGCGAGGCCGGGTGCGAGACTTCCGAATGTATTGACGACAAAAAAACCAATAGCCGGCGTTTTAAGAGAGGAATTTGGCATTGAGTATTCGGTAAATATGTCTCCCATATTCGAAGAATCTGAGCTAATAGGCGCAATTTCAGTAGTGAGCAACATAGATGATATATATAGGCTGTACAGGGATATAGATAAGTACAAATCAAAGGTTAAATCACTTGAAAACAGAATCAGTGCAATCCAAAAGGCGAAATATACCTTGGATAATATTATTTCGGTTGACATAAGTTCTGAGGAAGTAAAAAATACAATTAAAAAGATATCTCAAAAGGACATTACGATACTGATATTTGGGGAAAGCGGAACAGGAAAGGAATTATATGCAAATGCAATTCATAATGAATCCAATAGAGCAGATGGACCTTTCATAGCGGTAAATTGCGCTTCTTTTCAGGGAAATTTATTAGACAGTGAACTGTTTGGCTATGAGGAAGGCTCTTTTACGGGGGCAAAACGAGAAGGAAAAATGGGCTTGTTTGAGGCTGCCAATAAAGGTACTATTTTTTTAGACGAAATCTCTGAGATGGATTTGGAAGTGCAGGCCAAACTGTTGAGAACCCTTCAGGAGGGTACAATCAGAAGAATAGGCAGCGTAAAGGAAACTGCAATTGATGTAAGAGTTATAGCTGCAACAAATAAAAATCTGGACGATATGGTTCGGGACGGAATGTTCAGACATGATTTGTTTTACAGAATTGCTGTGTTTCCGCTTGTAATTCCTCCTCTGAGAGAAAGAAAAGATGATATTCTGCCGCTGGCATATAATTATATAGAATCATTTAAGAACAGTTTAAAAAAGGATATTATTCTTAGCAGGGAAGCAGAATTAATGCTGTACAATTACAATTGGCCCGGTAATATAAGAGAACTAAAGAATTCTATAGAGTTCGGCATAAATATGATGGAGGATAATGAAATAAAATATAATCATCTACCTGTCAGGGTGCAGAATTCCGTAAAAAAGACTCATATAGTTCAAAGATTAAGTGATAAAGTCAAAGAAACTGAAAAACAGGAAATCATAAAAGCTATTAAAATATTCGGAGAGGATATTGAGGGAAAGAAAAGAGCAGCAGAAGCTCTTGGGATATCTTTGGCGACCTTGTATAATAAATTAAAATAAGAGTAATTATATTAATACTATTTCTAAAATGTTAGAAACAAGATTTATTATTCTAAATTTTTAGAAATTATTATTTTGGTGTAAATTTAAAA
>DNNV01000230.1 GCA_003497505.1 Clostridiales bacterium
TTCATGATTTTCTTCGGATATAATTATATAATCAATTATATGGCAGGACGTTATGTTGCTCTGCTGTCCGGAATGTCGGGATACATGGTGGGCGTTGAAATGATAATTAATGACTTAGTAATTATATTTTTAACTATAGGAATCGGCATCGGTATTTTAGGAAGCTTGATTTCACTGAAAAAATTCTTAAGTGTATAGGAGAGGGATATGTTTAGAAAAAGTGTGGCCTTTATTCTGATTATTATGTCAGTATTAAGTATTTTCCCCGTTGCTGCGGGCGGGAGTATTGCTGATTTACAGAATAAGCAAAAAAAGATTGAGAATCAGATAAAGGAAATACGTGAAAAAGCAGCTGCTCTCAAGGGGGAGCAAAAAAGTATACAGCAGGAAATAGATGCGCTTGATGGTGAAATGCGTGCCCTGGGTCTGGAGGTTGAAAGCTACGAGCTCCAGAAGCAGGAAATAAGCATGAAAATCGAAGAATCTAAACAGAAGATTCAGGAATTGACAGAAGAGATCGATAAAAATAACGAATTGCTGGAAAAAAGACTGAGAGTTATGTACATGAATGGAACCGCCGGATATATTGAAATAATACTTAAGGCGGAGGATTTGGTAGATGCGCTCACAAGAATGGATATGATACAGCTGATTGTGGAGAGCGACGTGCAGCTTCTGAAAAGCATAAACGAGCAGAAAACAGAGGTTGAAGAGATGAAGGCAGAGCAGGAAGTCAAGAGGATGGAGCTCACTGCCGTAATAAATAACCTGAATGCAAAGCAAAATGAGGTGACCATCGCTTCACGTTCAAAAGAGGTGTACATGTCCAGCCTGAAGAGCAACCTTGCCGAAATACAAAGGCAGGAAGCGGCTATGGAAGAACAGTCCAAGCAGATAGAAAAGGATATTTTAGCCGCACAGCGTGCTGTTGCATATGTGGGTGGAGAAATGGAATGGCCTGCTCCCGGAAATTACACAATTACATCTAACTTCGGAGGAAGAGCAGATCCTATAACCGGAGTGTGGTCAAGCCATGGCGGTACCGATATCAGAGCACCGTACGGAGCACCGATTATTGCGGCAAACAGTGGTGTCGTAATATTTGCCGGTTGGCACTACTCTTACGGAAACTATGTAATAATAGACCACGGCGGCGGAATAGCAACATTGTACGGCCACAGTTCAAAATTGCTGGTAAGTACAGGGCAGGAAGTCAGCAGAGGAGAAAAAATTGCTCTGGTGGGCTCAACAGGATACTCCACAGGGAACCACCTGCACTTTGAAGCAAGAATCAACGGCGTTAGAACGGATGCTATGAAATATTACAAGAAACAATAGAAATATAGGAAAGAACTAATAGAAAACAGTAAAAATTAAAACAATCAGGAAATTCATTTCCTGATTGTTTTGCTATATAAGAACTCTTCTCTTTTTTTCGTCTATCAAATCATCTAATTCATCAGAGTTCATAGTTTCGTTTTTAATTAAATATTCTGCGATTTTCTTGACAGTTGCTTCATTTTCCTTTATGAGAGAAAGAGCGCAGTCATATGCATTTTTTGCTATTTCTGAGGCTTCGTCTTTAATGCTGTCCAAATAATATTTAAAAAGTCTTTCGTCAATGCATGTGTTCTGAGTGTTTTTTCCCATCCCGTAGCTGCATATCAGCTCATATATTATGTTTGTTGACTCCTTTATGTCGTTGGAGGCACCGGTTGAAATTTCACCGATAAATACCTCCTCTGAGGCTCTGCCCGCCAACAGCACGGTTATTTTGTCACACAGCTCCTTCTTTGTGTAGAGGTATTTATCCTCAACGGGAAACTTAAGCACATAGCCCAAGGCTTTATCTCTGGGGATTATTGAAATTTTTTGAACCTTATCAATATTGAGTATTTTTGCTGCCACCGCATGACCGGCTTCATGAAAAGCAACTATGCGCTTTTCTTTTTCAGAGACGGTGGAATTCTTGACTTCAAGTCCTGCAGCTATCTTTTCTATGGCAAATTCAAAATTTTCTGCATTGATTTTCTTGCTTTTATCCTTGATTGCCTTCAGAGCGGCCTCATTTGCGATATTTGCTAGCTGTGCTCCAGAAAATCCATGTGTTTTTACGGCTATGTCCTTGAGCTGTACCTTTTTGTCCAAGGGTTTGTTTTTGGTATGCACCTCTAAAATTCTCAGTCTTGAATGATAGTTGGGGTTACCCACGTAAATTTTACGGTCAAAACGCCCCGGTCTCAGCAGAGCGTCATCCAGAAGGTCAATTCTGTTGGTGGCAGCTATTACAATTACGTTATTTACGTTGTTGAAGCCGTCAAGCTCAATCAGCAGCTGATTAAGTGTCTGATCTTTTTCGTTGTTGCTCTCAGTATTTCTTTTAGCCCCAAGGGCATCTATCTCGTCTATGAAAATTATGCTTGGAGATTCTTTTCTTGCTCTTTCAAAAATCATCCTTACTCTCTTTGCGCCCACCCCCACGTATTTTTCAACGAATTCAGAACCACTTGAATATATGAAGGTCGCTTTTGCCTCACCTGCTACAGCTTTTGCAATTAATGTCTTGCCGGTTCCTGGAGGTCCATACAGCAATATTCCTCGGGGAACCTTAGCATCCATTGATTTGTATTTTTCCTCATTATTCAAAAAATCAATGACATCCATCAGGTCTTCTTTAATTTCCTCCAAACCAGCCACGTCATCAAAGCCTATTTGTATCTTAGGCTCTTCTGTTTTCTTCTTTTCAAAATATGCTGTTGCTCCGACACTTTCTTCATTTGATTCTTCCATAAACATGCTTGTGCTGTTGCTTTCATTCTTTTTTCCCACCGCGGCAAGCAGCCTTACTGCAATTACCGCATAAAAAAGTATGGGCACGAAAAACAGTATTGACAGCGGATATTTATTTGATATTATTATAATAATAATAT
>DNNV01000205.1 GCA_003497505.1 Clostridiales bacterium
GCGGAGTTGTTTTTGTTTATATATTATTTGCTGCATTTCTGCAATATAGTTCACATGTGTCATCAACAATTGTCAGGTGCTCCATCAACGCACTTCTTAAGTTTTCCTCATCTTTTGCCAACAGAAATTTCATTATATTCTGGTGGTGCTTGAAGGCCTTTTCGTGGTGGGATAGGGGCATTTTTGTTATGCTGTACAAATAAAACATCGCACCTACACTCCAATTAGTCTCGTATATTTTAACCAGCTGTTCATTTCCCGTAAGAGAAACGAAGCAGGTATGAAATTCTATTTCAAGCTTTGAAGCAATCGAATAATCTAATTTATCCTGCTCGCTAATTTTCACAATTATTGACTGCATTCTATCAACGATATCCATATAGTAATCAAAATTTTTAATTGCGGATTTAATTGAGTATAATTCTATCATTTTGCGGACTTCAATGATGTCTTTAATCTGCTGTATTGACAGCTGTGCAACAATTGTACCGCGTCTCGGAATTGCCTTGGCAAGTCCCTGAGCCACAAGTCTGTTGATTGCTGCAACGACGGGAGTGCGGCTTACTCCTAAACTGTCGGAAATTTCCTGAGTTACTAACTTTGTTCCAGGGGGGTAAATTCCGTTTTGTATCCTGTCCTTTATTTCCTGATATGCGTAATCTATCAAAGATTCTGTTGGTTCAATATAATCCATTATCATTTCCTCATTTAATCTCTTGCAATATAAGTGAATGCTTAACAATTATAAAACAAAAATAATGGAATGTAAACAAGATACATATGAAAAATGAAATTAATGTTGACAAAGACAATTTTGAATATTATAATCTGATTATTGAATTCAAAATAATTAAAGTAAAATTCAAAATATGTTAAATTAAATACAGCATTGAATTCCGAAAATAATGCTTCAATTTATCAAAACGTATTCAATTATTAATATAAATTCTAATGTAATGCGTCTGAAAACGATTTGTAAAGTGTGAAAGCGTGTTCACAATGTTAAAAAATTATTTTAACGAGGGGATAAAGATTACCCTTAACAGCGTTATATATGGAGATTTCCATTATATAAAATTAATAAATCTAATGAAAATTCTGGGAGGAATGTATGAAAAGGTTTAGATTATTGAGTTTATGTTTGGCATTGGCAATGCTGGCATCTTCACTTGTGGGATGTTCAGGCAGTGGGAAGAAGCAAGATGTAAAAGTTTTTAAACTTGCAAACGTTAGCGCCCTAGGTGATGAAAGAGATCAGTCACTGCAGGAATTTGCAAGGCTTGTTGATGAGAAATCAAAGGGAGAAATAAAAATTGAAGTGTATTCCGGAGGCACATTGGGAGGATGGAGAGACACAATTGAGGGGCTTGAGCCTGGTATAGTGCAAATAGTGTGTGAAAGCATAGGTACACTGGAGCCTTACAGCAAGACTGCAAGCATAGATGCATATCCATATCTGTACAGAAACTATGAACATTATAAAAAAGTTATGGAGGGCGAGATAGGTGAGCAATTGCTTGCTACAGTAGGAGAGGAAGGCGGATTTGTAATAATGGGGCCTTCATACAGAGGGGCAAGAATCATGACTTCCAATAAAAAGGTTGAGTCTGTTGATAACCTGAAGGGGGTCAAGATAAGGGCGCCCGGAATTCAGATGTACATAAAAACATGGGAATATCTCGGAGCTTCACCTGTACCTATGGATGCTACTGAAATCTATACAGGATTGCAGCAGGGCACTGTGGATGCACAGGAAAATCCGGTATTGTTCAGCTATGGCAACGCATATTATGATGTATGCAAATATCTTGTTATGACAAATCACGTTATGAGTACGGACGTATTTATATTTAATGACGATTTCTTCAATGGACTTCCTGAAGAAACACAAAAAATTCTGAGAGAAGCAGCTACTGAGGCAGGCAACTTCAGAACTCAGCTTGTTCTTGATAAGGAAGGCGAAGCAATAAAAGAAATGGAAGCAAAGGGCATGGAAATAATTAACCCAAATATTAAGGGATTTCAAGATAAGCTGACTGATTTTGGTAAGGAATTTCCTGATTTAGTGGATATGGTTAAGCAAATCCAATCCGTTCAGTAGATTGTTCCGGCAGTAGAGGCTTATTTACAGCAAGTGCTGTAATAAGCCTTAATTTTAAAAAGTAAAGGAGGAATAATTTAGTTTAACACGAACTGAATTATATGATATATGAAATTAATATTTGATAAACTCGAAAAATTTATATTATATATATTGGCGGCATTATTTGCGGTCATGGTAATTTCACTATTTTATCAAATAATAATGAGATTTATATTCCAGAGTGCAAATGCATGGTCTGAAGAACTTACTAGATATGCATTTATATGGATGTCAATGCTCGGTTCATCCGTTGCAACAAGAAGAAGCAGAAATATGGATGTTGATTTTATTGTGAACCGCATGCCAAAAAATCTTAAAATTATAAACAAGTTTGTTACAAGGGGACTTATAATAGCTTTTTTACTCGTACTTATTGTGTATGGTACAAACTTGGTGGGAATTACTCATAAGCAGCTTTCTGCAGGCATCAGAATTCCTATGTCCTATGTATATGCTTCGGTTCCTGTAGGAGCGATTCTTATATTGTTATTTACAGTTGAAATAATTGCAGATGAAATAAAAAGCAGAAGGGTAAAGGAGGTATGAAATGGGAGCGATACTGATCATATTAATACTTGTTTTTTCGGCTATAGGTATTCCCATAGCATATTCCTTGGGAATATCATCACTTATTACAATATTACATGAAGGGCTTCCGTTGACTGTGATTCCACAGAAGCTTTTGGGAGGAATGGACTCATTTCCTCTGCTGGCGATACCGTTTTTTATTCTTTCCGGCGACCTAATGAACGGGGGAGGATTAAATAAAAGAATTATAAGAGTGGCAAATGCTTTTTTAGGAAATTTACCAGGCAGTCTTCCAATTATAACAATTGTTGCATCCGCATTTTTCGCGGCGATTTCAGGTTCTGCGGTGGCGACTGTCGCAGCTATAGGCGGAATTACAATTCCGGCTATGATAAAACAGGGATATCCTGATCATTATGCGGCAGGGGTAGCTTCTTCGGCTTCAATTGTCGGACCAATCATTCCTCCTAGCATTACTTTGATTGTGTACGGCGCTTCGTTGCAGCTTTCAATAAGCGAGCTGTTTCTTGCTTCCGCAGTTCCCGGAATCATGTTAAGCCTTTCTTTTATTGCTGTTGCAATATATCAGGCGAAAAAGCATAACTACCCTAAAGAGGGAAAGGTAAGCATCAAAGAGAAAATTGATGCTGTAAAAGATGGCTTTTGGGCGTTGCTGATGCCCGTTGTTATACTCGGTGGAATATTTTCAGGTTACTTTACTCCTACTGAGGCAGCAGTTGTAGCTGTTGTATATTCATTTATTATCGGTTTGTTTGTATACAAGGGCTTTACCATAAAAGACATACCAAGGTTGTTAAGTGAGTCTGCCGTTTCAACCGCAACAATTATGCTTATATTGGCGACCTCAAAAATCCTGGCATGGGTAATAACTGTTATAAACTTACCTGTATTGGTGGCAGATGCAATATTGGGGATTACTGACAGCGCATTTTTAATTATGCTGTTAATTAACGTAATATTATTAATAGTAGGGTGCCTCATGGAAGCAAATGCGGCTATTATAATACTGATTCCTATTTTAGTTCCGATAGTTACAAAGCTGGGAATGTCACCGGTCACGTTTGGGGTTCTGATGACAGTGAACCTTTGTCTGGGCCTGTTGACTCCTCCGGTGGGCATATGCCTGCTTCTTGGCTCCCAAATTGCTGAATCAAAGTTTGAGAAGGCGGTTATATCAATGCTTCCATTCTTTGCAATAGGATTGGTAATACTGATGCTCACAACCTATGTTCCGGCTCTCACGCTATGGCTTCCTGGGTTGATGTAGCGGGATGTCAAAAGTTTAATATAAGGAGAATGTAAATGGATTTTTCAAATATGAATGTGATTGTGACCGGAGGCGCGAGCGGGATCGGAAAAGCAGTTACTCAGGGTATTGTTAAATGTGGCGGTCACGCCATTGTAGTTGATTTGAATGTGGAAGCTGCAGAAAGTGTAAGACATGAGCTTGGAGAGAAAAATGTCTCTGTATACAAGGTAAACTTAGGTGACAGCGATGAAATCCGCTCGGTTTTTGCCCGAATCCTTAACGATTTCGGTCAGGTACATGTGCTCATTAACAATGCAGGAATTGTCAGCACGGTAAACTTTGATGAAGTAACTCAGGAAGAATGGAACAAAACCATTGCAATTAATCTTACAGGTGTTTATACGGCCATAAGCGCTGTCTACTCGTCAATGAAGAAGTATGGGTACGGTCGTATAGTGAATGTGGCGTCCGTTGCAGCAAAACGAGGCGGTGGTCTGCTGGGAACAAGTGCTTACGCTGCTTCCAAGGCAGGAGTCATTGGTCTGACAAAGGCTGTTGCAAGGGAAGGAGCACCATATGGCATAAGCTGCAATGCAGTTTGTCCGAGCTTGACTCTGACGCCTATGACTGCAAATATGGGAGAAGAAAGGAAGAAGAAAATCTTATCCACTATTCCGCTGGGACGTGGAGCAAGTCCTGAGGAAATCGCAAATGGTATACTTTTCTTCGCATCTGACATGGCGAGTTTTGCAACAGGTGAAATAAGCGATATTGATGGCGGCGTAACAATGGACGGCTGATATTCTGTAATAAAATTAAATATGAGCTTTGATGAGGTACTGATTTTTTCAGTACCTTTAATTTGTATACCCTAACCCAATTTTTTCGACTAAAAAAACCAGTTCCGGGATAGTGATGGCTTCCGGAACTGGTGCATTCTTTTTATAAGATTATTGGCAATTTTTGCTTGCGTACTTTGTATAAGACTTTTTAGAAGATTCTTTTTTCTTGTTTCCGTTATGTGAACCATTCTTTGAAGAGACTTTATTCATCCATACTTTTTCAGATTCGGATTTTTTTGAACCCTTACCTCCTTGAGGTTTATCAGCCTTGGGAATGACTGTTGTTATAAGCATAGGATATGGGTTTTCTTCTGCTGACGGAATTGTTTTTTTGATTAACTTTTGTATATTCTTTAGATAATCTTTTTCTTCATATTCGCAGAATGAAATGGATGTTCCTCCGAGACCTGCTCTGCCTGTACGGCCTATCCTGTGGACGTATGTTTCCGGGATATTAGGCAGATTATAATTTATTACATGGGACAACTCGTCTATGTCTATCCCTCTTGCTGCTATATCTGTTGCTACAAGAACCTTTATTTTGCCGGACTTAAAGTTGTTTAAAGCCATCTGTCTTGCACTTTGAGATTTGTTGCCGTGGATTGCCTGTGCTGTTATTTTATTTGCTGTCAGATCTTTCTCAACTCTATCCGCCTCATGTTTTGTTCTCGTGAACACCAGAGCCGAATCAATATCTTTGTTTTTAAGGAGATATACAAGCAACTTTTTCTTGTTAGCCTTATCAACAAAGTAAACATATTGCTTTATTTTATCGACTGTAGATGAAACTGGTGTAACTGCAACTTTGACTGGATTAACTAAAATGGAATTTACTAGTTCTGTAATTTCCTTAGGCATTGTAGCTGAAAAAAACAGAGTCTGTCTCTTCTTGGGAATGCATGATATTATTTTTTTAACATCATTTATAAACCCCATGTCAAGCATTCTGTCAGCTTCATCAAGAACTAACATTGATACATTGCTCAAATTGACCTGCCTTTGGTTTATCAAATCATTTAGTCTGCCAGGGGTAGCTACCAATACGTCTACACCCCTTCTGAGTTTTTCGGTCTGAGGGTTCTGAGAAACCCCACCGAATACCGAACAATATTTCAAATTTGTATATCGCCCGTACGATTTAAAGCTTTCTTCTATCTGCACTGCAAGTTCCCTTGTAGGTGTCAGTATCAATGCTTGTACTTGGCGTTTTGCCCCTGTGCTACCTTGTCCGTATATTTTTTGTATTATTGGAATAGCAAATGCTGCTGTCTTGCCTGTTCCTGTCTGTGCGCATCCGAGTATATCCTTTCCTTCAAGTACATGTGGGATAGCTTGTTCCTGTATAGGTGATGGGGTTTTATATCCTTCTTCTGTTAATGCCTTAAGGATTGGTTCAATTAAATTTAAATCTTCAAATTTCATAGTTTTCCTTTTCTCTTTTCTTTCCCCAAATCTATATAAAAACTGCACTTATTTAAACATACTTCAGGCTTGATTTATTTAGTTTTTTATTTTAATGAGCTAATAATCTAAAACAGCATGGTTATATAACATGATGCCATCAGTGCAAGAATAAAAAAATCGGGATTAGTTCCCGATTTCAACGCTCATACGTTATAGTATATAAATTATATTCTATTTACGTTAGTTGCTTGGTCGCCTTTGTTGCCTTGAGTAATATCAAAGCTTACTTTCTGACCTTCATCTAATGATTTGAATCCGTCTCCTTGAATAGCTGAGAAATGAACGAATATGTCCTTTCCGCTTTCTGTTGTAATAAATCCAAATCCTTTTTCTGCGTTAAACCATTTTACTGTACCTTTATTCATGAGGTACCTCCTAATATTTAATTTATATTCCATTGTAATATAAAAAAGTTCACATATTTTCACAAATCATATAAACAGGTTATATAATCTCTAAAAACATGTGAAATCTATAAGTACATCTGTAATACTTTCTTATTGTAACATACATATTTAGATAAGTCAATATTTTTTTAAGTATTTTTAAGAGGCTAAAAAATTTTAAAACAGGCCGGTGTGCGTATTGCACAGGACTTTGACAGTTGGCTGACAAAAAAACGACTATTTGTTTACAGTGCTCAAAATTATTACAAATGTGTGGACAAAAGTATAAAAACTCAGTATAATGAAGTAAAGTGGAAACGCTTGTGCAATAAACTAATTAATAATAACAATTTTTTGGGAGGTTTTTATAAATGAGTAAACCAATTATGTCGGCACATTTTGAATCAAGGACACCATCAGATGTTAGACTGGCGCAGATGGCATATGCTGACCGCAAAGTTAAACCTGAAGCTGTAATCAATGTAGGTATCGGAAATGTTTCGCTTCCTACAAACCCTGCAATGCAGAAGAGATTATTTAATTTGGATGCACCTGAAAGTCCGTTTTCAAAAGGCGTAATTAGATATACGGCTACAGGTGGATTTGACGAAACACAGGAAGCATTTAAAAACATACTTAAATGTGAAGGCTTTGACACCAGCAAGATATCGGTTACAGTTACCGACGGTGGATCAACAGGTATGGAGTTGCTGTTGCTTGGAGTTTGCGGACCCGCAGGTACAGACGAGAAACCTCTGCTCATGATAGATCCTGCATATACAAACTATATTTCTTTCGCTGAAAGAATAGGAAGAAAGACCGTTACATTAAAACGTCATATGAATGAAGAAGGTAAATTCAGCCTTCCTGAACTTGACAAAATTGAAGAAATCATAAAAGAAAACAACCCTGGAGCACTTCTTGTAATACCATATGACAATCCTACAGGACAGTTCTATGACAAAGAAACTCTTACTGCTCTTGCTAAGCTTTGCGTTAAGTACATTATCTGGATGGTAAGTGACGAGGCATATCGTGAGCTTTACTATGTAAAGGGCAAGGAATTGGTAAGTATCTGGGGAATTACAGATAAAGAAGTTCCAGGAATCGAAGGAAGAAGAATAAGCATTGAGACAGCATCAAAGGTATGGAATGCATGTGGTCTGAGAATCGGAGCATTGTTAACAGACAGCCCTGAATTCGGCAATCGTGTAACTGCAGAATATACAGCAAACCTCTGTGCAAATGCTATAGGACAGTATGTATTTGGTGCTCTTGCTCATGAAAGCAAGGATCAGATTGCTGACTGGTGCAGCAATCTTCGTAACTACTATCAGGATTTAATATTCAAGGTATACAACGGCTTGAAAGAGCAGGAGCCTGGACTGATAGTATCAAGTCCGGATGCATCAATCTATACGGTAATTGACGTAAGAAACGTTGTAAAACCTGGATTTGATTCAATTGATTTCGTATTGTACTGCGCAGGAGAAGGCGCTGTTGATTGCAACGGAGTTGAAACAACACTTCTGGTTGCACCGATGAAAGGATTCTACGATATCGCAGGAGGAGCAAGCAATCCTGGAAGCACTCAGTTCCGTATTTCCTATGTTGAAACTCCTGAAAACATGTTGAAGGTTCCTGAGCTGTTTGTTAAGCTTTTAAAACAATATGAGGCAACAAGATAATTAAACATAAATGACAAATAACATGAGCTTACCTTACGGTAAGCTCTGTTTGTAATTAGGGAGAGTGTATGAAAAAAATAGTGTTGATTCCCGATTCATTTAAAGGAACATTGAGCTCAGAAGAAATATGCGGCATAATGTCTGAGGGAGTGAGGAAGCATTTCCCTGATTGTGAGGTTGTGTCCATTCCTGTGGCAGACGGAGGAGAAGGCAGCGTGCAGTGTTTTCTGAATGCAGTCGGTGGTGAAAGAATTGCAGAAACTGTCAAAAATCCATATTTTGAAGATACGGAGTCGTTTTACGGAATCCTTGAGGACGGTGAAACTGCAGTTATTGAAATGGCAAGCTGTGCAGGACTTCCGCTTGTTGAAAACAGAAAAAACCCTCTGAAAACAACAACCTATGGAGTAGGGCAGCTTATTTTAGCTGCCGCCCGCAAGGGGTGCGAAAAAATAATTATAGGGCTTGGTGGCTCATGCACAAATGACGGTGGATGCGGTGCGGCCTCGGCATTGGGCGTGAAATTTTATGACAAGTATGGCAATGGATTCATTCCTGTTGGCGGTACACTTAAGGACATAGTGAAAATAGACATGTCAGAACGTGCAGAGGAATTAGAAGGAATAGAAATCATAACAATGTGCGACATTGACAACCCAATGTTCGGAGAGCAGGGAGCTGCTTATGTTTTCGGACCGCAGAAGGGTGCAGACCCCAAAATGGTGGAAGAGCTTGACGACGGGCTGAGACAGCTTAACAGAATCATAAAAGAAGACCTTGGAATTGATTTAACCGACACTCCCGGTGGAGGAGCAGCCGGTGCCATGGGAGCAGGCATGATTGCATTTCTCGGCTCAAATCTTCAGATGGGAATTGAAACTGTATTGAATACGGTGGAATTTGAAAAGGTTATTGAAGGTGCGGATATGGTTTTTACCGGAGAAGGAAAAATCGATACACAGAGCTTGAGGGGGAAGGTAGTAATTGGCGTTGCAAGGAGAGCAAAATTAAAAAATGTACCTGTTACAGCCATCGTAGGCGGAGCGGAAGAAGGAATAGATGCAATATACGATATGGGCGTTACCGCCGTGTTTACAATCAACCGCCTTCCACAGGACTTCTCAGTAAGCTGTGGAAAAAGCCGCGAGAATATGAGAGACACTGTGGATAACATTTTAAGATTTATGAAAGCCATGTCTTGAGTGCTTGACATTTGGAAGATGTTTTTTTATGCTAAAAGTAATTATACTGCAGAACTGAAACTAGAAATTGTACAAAAATATTTCAATGAGAAAGTGAGTATTTATTCTCTTGAAACAGGATATGGAATATCAAAGGGTGACATTCGAAAATGGAGTATCCAGTTTATGCATAAAACATGGAACTTATGGTGGAGATTTTAAAAATTACCATATACAATATTCGAAGTTTTAGCAGCAAATTTCAATTTGCAAAAGGGTAGGGAAACTAAAATGAATAAATTTGATAAGGCTGATGTCAATGTCAAATCTATACCAGAGGATGTAAGGGGCAACAATTCTAAAAATGGGATTACAATTTCTAAAAGCAGCAATCAAATTGGAATCTCAAATGCCATATTAAGCTTCATTATGTATTTTTCTATTAGTACACTTGCAGGAAGCGCAGTTGGGAGTGAGTCCGCAGATAATATAATCCATTGGGGATATCTTGCAGCTTATCTTATATTTGCTGTCCTGTTCTTCTATATATTAAAAATACTATCATCTTTTTACTTTGGGATATATGAAAATATTACGCTTAAAAATATTGTTTTTGCTATTGTCTGTGCAATTTTAGTTTATTTGATAAATTATAGCCTGAATTTACTAGTTTGGCAAAAAATATTTATTGCAAGCTATGATATACTTATAGTTGATTTTAAGTCATTAATACCGCTACCAATATTGATTTATGGCTGCATATTGGGACCTATCGGAGAGGAATTAGTGTGTAGAGGATATATGCTAAAAGGATTACGTAATAAATACTCAACAACATTGGCATTATTATTATCTTCTTTGGTATTCGCAGTAATTCACTTGAATATTGTACAAATAATGAATGCTCTTTTCATGGGAATAGTATTTGGATTGTTATATATAAAGACTGGTTCTATATTCAGTTGTATACTTGCTCATATACTTAACAACAGTATAGCAATGTTTGTAATGAATTATTACCCGCACAATTTCTAGTCATTTTGATTATAATTTGTTTGAGAACCAATGTTATATATAATATTGGCCTACACTGAATAATGGCGGCTGACTAGATCTTGCTATGTAGGGTTCCATCTGCTATATTCATGACACCGAACTGTCGCACCACCACCATTTTTCATGGAGCTAGACACCTATCCGTTGTGGTAATTCATCTGATAAATTACGCCATGGTATTACATATTTTACAATAATTTTTTCGAACATTTGAGCATTTGCTTGCCTGGAAAAATATTTTAAAAAACATGTTGACAAAGAAATGCTTTGGTGTTAACATATAAAAAAATATTCATGGCTGTGATAGATGAAAGTAAATTTGAGGAATCTAACAGGGAGTGTCCGTCGTAGACTGAAAGCGGGCATTGGAGAAATCATTTTGAAGTTCCCTCTTGAGCTGCCCGGCTGAATTGAGTAGGTCTGGCCGTCTTCCCACGATACAGGGATAGAATATGAAAGTATTCGAAAAGTGCAGCGTTAGCTGAATTTGGGTGGTACCGCGGAATTATAACCTTTCGTCCCTGTATGGGATTGGAAGGTTTTTTTGTATTAAAAATTATTTTTGGAGGATATTATGATATTAGTATTAAAAAATGGAACAAAGGACGAGGAAATATTAAGAATCAGAGAAATGCTTAGTAAGTACGATGTGCAGGTGAATCCCATAGTAGGAACAGGCACAACCATATTAGGCTTAGTAGGGGATACATCGGTTCTTGATATAAATTCAATTTATATGGTAAAAAGCGTGGAAAAAATAATAAAAATTCAGGAGCCATACAAAAAATCAAACAGAAAGCTCCATCCTGAGAACACTGTTGTAAAAGTTGGAGATGTAGAGATAGGCGGGCCGGAAATTGTTATAATGGCAGGGCCTTGCTCAGTTGAAAGCGAGGAGCAGATTACGGACATCGCCAGAAATGTAAAGGCGGAAGGCGCCAAGATACTTAGAGGAGGCGCATGGAAGCCAAGAACATCCCCGTATGCATTCC
>DNNV01000292.1:0-1734 GCA_003497505.1 Clostridiales bacterium
TAATATAAATAAACCGCCTGCTGCTAAAGCAAGTATAAAAGCAATTATTCTCAGCCTCATTATTTCCATTTTAGAGCGCTCTGCTCTTTTTATAACACGAATAAAGGGTTCCTTTGCTTTTTTATTTACGCTATTCATCCTGATCATCCCCCTTCAGGCTCATTCCTGCCATCATAAGCCCCACTTCTTCCTTTGTTGTTTCCTTTGCATCCACTATTCCTTTTACCTCTCCGTGGCACAGCACCATTATTCTGTCCGAAATTTCAAGCAGCACGTCCAAGTCCTCGCCAATAAATAATATTGCTACGCCCTTTTTCTTCTGCTCATTCAACAAATCATAAATGAGGTACGATGAATTTATGTCCAATCCCCTCACAGGGTATGCTGTTATCAATACGTTGGGGTTCGATTCAATTTCTCTGCCCAGCAGTACCTTCTGAACATTTCCTCCCGACATCATGCGCACGGGCATATCAACATTTCTTGTAACTATATCGAGCTTTTCAACAAGCTCCTCAGACAGCTTTCTGGCAGGCTTCTTATCTATTAAAAGGCCTTTATCCTTCTTATATGATTTAAGCATTACATTTTCTACCATTCCCATTGAGCCTACAAGACCCATTCCAAGCCTGTCCTCTGGCACAAAGCTCATACTTATTCCCAGATTGATTATTTCATCTGGTGTTTTTCCGATTATATTTTCCTTATTGCACAATACTGCTCCGCTCTTTATGTCCATAAGACCGGCAATAGCTTCGCACAGCTCTTTCTGGCCGCTTCCTGCTATTCCTGCCACTCCTAAAATTTCTCCCCTCTTAAGCTTGAAATTAACATTTTTAAGAGCCAGCGCACCATCGCTTTCTACAGAAAGATCAACAACATTAAGAATAGTTTTCTTGCCTGTTGTTTCAGGTCTCTCTATTTTCAGACTTACAGGTCTGCCAACCATCAGCTCCGTCAGCTGACTTTCATTGGTTTCAGAAGTCTGAACAGTGTCAATCAATTTTCCCTTCCTGAGTATTGCCACGCGATCGCTTATGGACAATACCTCATGAAGCTTATGGGTAATAATAATGATGGCACTTCCCTGCTCCTTCATTTTTCTGAGTATGTTAAACAACTTTTCAGTTTCCTGCGGAGTCAGAACAGCTGTAGGCTCGTCCAGTATAAGAATCTGGGCTCCCCTGTAAAGAACCTTCATTATTTCAACAGTCTGTTTTTCACTTACAGACATGTTGTATATTTTTTTCTCCGGCTCAATTTCAAGACCGAACTTCTCGCTTATGCTAAGGATTTTTTCCTTCATTGCCTTGGGCTTTTCATACTTGCCCTTTGTGCCAAGCACTATGTTGTCCATGGCGTTAAAAACATCAATAAGCTTGAAATGCTGGTGAATCATTCCTATTCCGTAATATATAGCATCATTCGGAGATCCGATGGAGACTTCCTTGCCGGCAATTGTTATGCTTCCTCCATCAGGATAATAAATACCGGACAGTATGTTCATGAGTGTTGTTTTTCCCGAGCCGTTTTCCCCAAGCAACGCAAGAATCTCTCCTTGCTTTATTTTAAGATTTATGCTGTCATTTGCAACAACTGTTCCAAAAACCTTTGAAATTCCGTTCAGCTCAATAGCATAATTAGTTTCATTTGACTTTGACATGCCTGCTCCCATCTTTGCTTCTTTAATGTTACTACTAATTCGCATTAAATAGTTCCCTTGAAGCGGATTAG
>DNNV01000292.1:1800-2874 GCA_003497505.1 Clostridiales bacterium
TTATTTGTCCGCATTTTAAAACAGAAACAGTATAACAGGCTGTTGAAATTCCCGCATACGGATGCGGTATCTCAGCAGCCTGTATTGATATTTCTTATTTTACCGTTACAGTCTTAAAGTACCAGTTGATTCCTCCGGTAATTGTTCCGTCATCCAGAGTTTTTCCTTCTTCTCCAACTGTTTTTCCGTCATTTGTTTCGATTACGCCGTCAAATATGTTGAAGCTTCCGTCCAATATTTCCTTTTCAGCCTTGGCGATTGCTTCCTTTGTTCCTTCAGCTGCTATGCTTTCATTAAGAGGTGAAATTGCAATTAATCCGTCTTTCATTCCACCGAAGTAGTTTTCGCCTGTCCATGTTCCGTTTATGGCATTTTCAACAGCCCATGTATAATATGCTGTCCAGTTCCATACAGCAGAAGTTATTGTAGCCTTAGGAGCATCCTTTGACATGTCTGAGTTGTATCCGATTCCGAAAGCCCCTGCCTTTTCTGCTTCAAGCTGAGGGTTAGGAGTATCGCAGTGCTGAGCTATTACATCACAGCCTTCTGCCAGAAGTGCCTTCGCTGCATTTGTTTCTTCCTCAGGTGAATACCAGCTGTTAGTTACCTTTACATATACCTTTGCATCAGGATTTACTGAATACACTCCCATTGCAAATGCGTCTATTCCGCCTGTTACCTCAGAATTCTCCTGTCCCATTGCAGCAACATATCCTATTAAATTCTTTTCAGTTTTCAGACCTGCTGCAATACCGCTCAAGTATCTTGCCTGATAAATTCTTCCGAAGTAGTTGTTGAAGTTTGAGCCGTTGCTTTTATATCCTGAACCGTGTGAGAATATTACTTCAGGGTATTCCTCAGCCAATGCTTCCAACGTGTCCATGTATCCCCAGCTTGTACCAAAAACAATGTTTGCTCCTTCTTCTATAGCTTCAAGAATTGCTGTTTCAGTAGCTGTTGGGTCAGTGTCGTTTACGTTATTTTTGCGTATAATTTGACTGTCGCTTAAATTTAAAGCCTTCTGCATTCCCACGATTCCCTGGTCATGTGCATAAGTATATCATGAACCGTCTG
>DNNV01000154.1:0-401 GCA_003497505.1 Clostridiales bacterium
CTATTCAGAGACGTTTTTTGAAAACAGTCAGTCAAAAAATAATGAAAGTAAATCGGAGGCCCCTATGATAAGAACCGGAATTTTAACAATAAGTGACAAAGGCTCAAGAGGAGAAAGAATCGACGGAACAGGACCCGCAATACAGGAGGCACTGAATGCGGATACCTACCATGTTGATTATTATAAAATAATACCGGATGAAATGGATTTAATATGTCAGGAACTTATTTACATGTGTGACGAGCTGAACCTGGACCTGATACTTACTAATGGCGGAACAGGATTTTCAAAGAGAGACGTTACACCCGAGGCAACAATGAAGGTTGTTAAGAGGCCAACACCGGGCATACCTGAAGCCATGAGACAGATGTCTCTTTCCATAACACCGAAGGCAATGCTTT
>DNNV01000154.1:521-2266 GCA_003497505.1 Clostridiales bacterium
GAGGAGAATGTGCCAGATAAGGAGCAGCTATGGATATGTTTAACGTGCTGACTGTAAAAGATACTTCAAAATTAATAGATGAAAATTTCAGCTTTGCATTAGAAAGCGAAAAAGTTACTTTGCCACATGCAACGGGAAGAATACTGAAACATGACATAATTGCAGATGAGGATGTTCCCGGATTCAGAAGGTCCACGGTTGATGGATATGCGGTGAATTCCAGAGATTTATTCGGAGCAAGTGAATCGATACAGTCCCTTCTCGATTTAAAGGGTGAAGTATTTATGGGACAGGAAGCTTTAGGGATAATTTCAGTTCCAGGACAGTGCTACTATGTGCCTACAGGAGGTATGCTTCCCGTAGGGTCCGATTCCGTAGTTATGATTGAATACTCGGAAAAATTGGACGACACCACCATATTGGTTTCAAAGTCCCCCTCACCGGGAGAAAATGTGGTTGAAGTCGGCGAAGATATAAGAAAAGGTGAGGTTGTAATAAAAAAAGGAACACGTCTCAGGGCATATGAGATAGGTGTGCTCTCAAGCCTTGGATTTTATGAGGTGGATGTTTGCAAAAAGCCTAGGATAGGAATAATTTCTACCGGTGACGAGGTGGTGCATCCATCTGAAAATATATCTCAGGGACAAATACGAGACATAAATACTTACCTGCTTAACTCTCTGGCGGAAGAAAACGGGTGTGTGCCGGTTGTTTACGGGTTGGTAAGGGATGAATATGAGCTTCTTAAGATTACCGTTGAAAAGGCTGTGAATGAATGTGATATCGTTCTGATTTCGGGAGGAAGCTCCGTTGGAAAAAGGGACAACACCCCAAGGGTGATTAATGATTTGGAGGACGGAGAGCTTTTGGTTCACGGAATATCCGTGAAGCCGGGAAAGCCTACAATTATCGGGAAAGCAAAGGAAAAAATTATATTCGGTCTTCCCGGGCACCCACTTGCATGTGCAGTGATTTTTCAGATAATGGTTAAGTATTATATAGACAGGCTTACAGGACACAAAGAAACTTCCTATCCCATAAGCTGCAGGTTTAAAATAAATTACCACAAGGCAAAAGGAAGGGAAGAATTTCTTCCGGTTAAAATTGAGGAGCGGGGAACAGAGCTTATAGCGTCTCCAGTATTCGGAAAGTCGGGACTTATTACAAGCTTTTCCAAGGCGTGGGGCTATATAAGAATAGGAAGAAACGAAGAAGGTATCAGAGAAGGTCAGATTGTAAGCGTGTATAAATTTTAGGAGATGTGAAATGCAGAACGTATATCTTTCTAATTTTGAATTAGATGAAGCTTTAAAAATTTATATGGATAAATTAGGTGCTCTGAACAATGAAACAGAGATTGTAGATACGTGGGACGCAAGAGGCAGAGTAACGGCGAATGCAGTGTTTGCGGTTCTGTCATCACCTCATTACAATTCATCCGCAATGGACGGCATCGCCTGCAAAAGCGAAAAAACTTTTGGTGCTTCCGAAAGAAATCATGTGGTGCTCACAGAGGGCACAGATTATATGGTGGTTGATACAGGCGACCCCATACTCAGGGATTTCGACTGTGTGATAATGGTTGAAGATTTAATAAATATAAATGAAAAACAGGTTGAGATATACCAAAGTGCCGTACCATGGCAGAACATCAGGCCACTTGGAGAGGATATAGTTGAAAACCAGCTAATAGTTCCCTCCAGGCATCAAATAAGGCCTGTTGACATAGGAGCCCTCATAGCAGG
>DNNV01000154.1:2452-3342 GCA_003497505.1 Clostridiales bacterium
TTGGCATCATACCCACTGGCACCGAAATAGTTGAGCCGGGAACCGAGCTGAAGATAGGGGACATAATAGACTTTAACTCAAGAACATTTGCGGCGCAGGTAAGCGAGTGGGGAGGAGAAGCCAAGAGGTACGGAATAGTAAGGGATGATTTTGAGCTCATTAAGCAGGCTGTTTCAAAGGCAAACGAGGAAAATGACATAGTTTTAATAAATGCCGGCTCCTCCGCAGGGCGTGAGGATTATACATCCTCTGCTGTCAGCGAATTAGGTGAGCTTGTGATTCACGGGGTGGCTATAAAGCCAGGAAAACCTGTAATGATGGGAATTATAAATGGAAAACCTGTCATAGGAATTCCAGGATTTCCGGTGTCCGCATACTTTGTTATGGAAGAAATTGTAAAGCCTGTAATTTATGGATTTCAGGGTCTTGAAACGGAGGCTGACAAAGTTGTGGATGCGGTGCTGACTAGAAGATGCATGTCGTCGCTTAAATACCACGAGTTTGTAAGAGTGAAGTTAGGCTATATAGCAGGCAGATTTGTGGCTACGCCTCTTGCAAGAGGAGCGGGTGCCACAATGTCACTGGTAAATGCCGATGGTGTGCTGGAAATAGACCAGAGCATTGAGGGCATTGAAGCAGGTACGGTGGTGAAAGTTAAGCTCCTGAGCTCAGAGGATAAAATTAAAAATACATTGGTGTGCATAGGCAGCCATGACCCAATAATTGATATAGCGGCAGACTTGCTGCACAGAAAAAATAAAAAATATTTTCTGTCATCATCTAATGTGGGCAGCACCGGAGGTCTAATGGCGCTTAAAACCGGTGAAACTCATATGGCTCCCACACATTTGCTAGATATGGACAGCGGTATTTACAACACTTCGTACCTG
>DNNV01000154.1:3482-4199 GCA_003497505.1 Clostridiales bacterium
ACAACACTTCGTACCTGAAGAAATATGTTCCTCACAAAAAAATAGCACTGATAAAATGTGTGGGGAGAATTCAGGGCTTCATGGTGAGGAAGGGAAATCCCAAGAATATAGGAAAATTTGAGGACCTTCAAAGGGAAGGCATTAAATTCGTAAACAGGCAGAGAGGCTCGGGAACCAGGCTGCTTTTAGATTATAACCTGAATAAATCAGGTATTTCACCGGATAGCATAAACGGATATTACAGGGAAGAATTCACTCACCTTGCGGTGGCGGCAGCGGTGGAAGCGGGAGATGCTGATGCAGGCCTGGGTGTTTTTTCTGCGGCTGCACTGATGGGGCTTGACTTCATACCTGTATGCAATGAAGAATATGACCTTGCAATACCGGAGGAATATATGTCACTGGATATTGTAAAGGAATTTATCGAAACAATTAAATCCGAAGAATTTAGAAAAAAGCTTGACGAACTCGGCGGATATGACTATTCTAATACTGGAACAATTATTACACAAGGAGCAGAACATGCTTGATAAAAAAGGAAGAAATATTGACTACTTAAGGGTGTCGCTTACCGACAGATGCAACCTCAGATGCATTTACTGCATGCCAGAAGGCGGAGTAGAAAAGAAATGCCACGAAGACATACTGCGTTTTGAAGAGGTTGAGAAAATAATCACAGCTTGCGGTGCTCTTGGTATTAAAAAGGTCAGATTTACC
>DNNV01000058.1 GCA_003497505.1 Clostridiales bacterium
CGCTGTTTTCCACGGCAAGAGCCACATTGCTCTTCACTGCCTTTTCAGAAAGTGTTTTTATAGATTTAATGAAATTATTTTTAAACTCACGGGAATATTCTTGATAAATATACACCTTTTTATCGGGGAGCGTCATTTTTGCTCCCTCTATTATGTGCATGTTCAAAAGCTTTATCCCTGCGAGTCCCGCCCATTCAATGGTTTCTAAAAACAGCTCCTCATATCCTCTTCTCACGCTTTCATAAAAGACACCTAAATCAGCTTCATCAGGCATATGCATGGTGAATTCTATTCCCGTTTCCTCCGTTGTTTTTTTCAACAGCCAAGGATTTAATTTTCCTATGAAATTATATGGTAGATTCATGTTGAGTTCTATAAAGTCAAGCTTCAGCTCCATGCACAAATTTATGAGCTGGTCCAATGTGTTGTATTCTACAAGTGCCGGCATTCCTATTTTCATAATTTTCCCCCTTTCACCTTTCTTCAGGCCTAATCCGCCAGAAGCTCCAGTTCCTCCACGGTCAGGTGCCTGTATTCTCCGAGCTCCAGCTTATCGTCAAGCTTTATTGGCCCCATCGATATTCTCTTCAGATATATTACCTCATTATTCACAGCATTAAACATTCTTTTTACCTGGTGGAACTTTCCTTCCTTAATTGTCACCAAGCATTTTGAAGGATATCCCGCTTCTATTATTTCAAGCTTAGCCGGAAGTGTTTTATAATTTTCATTTGTCAGCAGTATTCCTTCCTGAAAAGCCTTGACATCCTCCTCGGTGACCTCTTCCTCCACCTCGGCATAATAAAGTTTATCCACGTGTTTTTTTGGGGAAAGAAGATTGTGGGTCAGCTGGCCGTCATTTGTGAGCAAGAGCAGTCCCTCCGTATCTTTGTCAAGCCTTCCCACAGGGAACGGAGCATAAAATTTGTCTTCCTCCTTCAATAAATCCACAACCGTACGGTCATAATTATCTTCCGTAGCCGAAACCACGCCTGCCGGCTTGTTCATCATCAGGTAGATGTGCTGCACATACTTGACTGTTTCATTTTTATATTTCACTTCATCTGTATCTGTATCAACAATTCTTGAACTGTCTTTTTCTACGATGCCATTAACCTTTACATTTCCTTTTCTGGCATCCTGCTTGATTTCCTTTCTTGACCCAAGTCCCACGCCCGACAGCATTTTGTCAATTCTTATTTTCATCGGTACCTCTCATGTTTTATTTATTGTATTATAACACGGCAGCATGAAGAGTCAACAGAGTATTGACAAAGGCACTCTTAATCTATATGATTTCATCAGGCGAAAAATTTTATTTGAGAGGTTATTATGATTGAAACACTAATTAAAGGATTCACTATTGGAATTGCATACGTTGCTCCAATAGGCATGCAAAATATGTATGTGATTAACACGGCGATGACACAACGCAGGTCACGCCTGTACATGGTTGCGTTCATTACAATTTTCTTCGATATCTCACTGGCACTTGCATGCTTTTTCGGAATGGGTGCGCTTATTGAAGCTGTTCCCCTGGTAAAGGTGCTGCTTCTGGGACTGGGCTCAGCAGCCATAATATGGATAGGCATAGGTCTCGTACGCTCTGCTCCGAAGCTGGACAATACTGTTGAAACAAAGAAAACTCTTGTCCAGGTTGTGCTTTCATGCTTCCTCGTGACTTGGGCGAATCCGCAGGCGCTGATTGACGGAACAATGCTGTTTGGAGGCTTTCGAGCATCTTTGCCAGCAGACATGGCGAGATATTTCATAGTTGGTTCCGCATTGGCTTCCGCCACGTGGTTCCTGTCCCTTGGAACAGTTGTCAGCATATTTAAAAAGGCATTCAGCGAGAAAATATTGAAAATAATAAACATTATCTGCGGCCTCATCATCATATACTACGGAATCAGGCTGGGAATAAGCTTCTTTCAGACAATATAAGCACAAAAGACGTTATGGTACATATGGATTCCCATATTGCCATAACGTCTTTATTTTTTTATAATCTGTCGCTCCCCATCGGGATAAATTTATTGCTGTCTCTGAATTTTTTAAGTCGGGCCACCAGCTCGTCTCTGTCTCTGTTCAGTGTTCCTGCCTGATTAACATAGTTAGAAACGTGATTTGCCCTGAATACGCAATCATTCAGCTCCATGTTTTCAAGCATAAGTATATTTTCATCCAGAATTTGAATAGGAGTGAGTAGCTTAAATCTTCCCTGCTCTATATCATCAGCAAGCTCCGATTCATCCTCTACCACCAGCCTCAGCAATGAAAAATAATGAGGGTTGATGGCAGATATAACTTTGGCAGATTCCAGTGCGTGCTCCTTCATGAGCTCTGTTCCTCCGAGACCGGAAATAATCATGCATGAAAAACGGAATCCCGCTTTCACTGCTTTTTGACCGGCTTCAATCATCTGCTGCTGATTGACTCCCTTCTGCATCATGGAAAGAACTCTGTCAGAACCGCTTTCAACTCCCATGTAAAGAAGCTCCAGCCCTGCCTCGCGTATGGACCTCAGCTCATCATCGGTCTTCCTTATCAAATCCATAGGCCCCGAATATGAGCTTATTCTCTTGACAGAAGGAAATTCTCTTTTTACACGCTCCAGCAGCTGAATCAGCTTCTCCGTCTGAAGGCACAAAACATTACCGTCAGCAAGAAATATTCTTTCCGGCTCAAGGTAGTATGCTTTCAGCCATTTTATATGCTCATCAAGCTCTTCCTTTGACTTCAATCTGAACTGCTTGCACTTGTACATGGTGCAAAACCTGCACCTGTTGTGAGAACAGCCCTCCGTAATTTGTATAATAAGACTCGACGCTTCACTTGGCGGTCTGTATAAAGGCATTGAATACATTTCTGCTCCTTATTTTTCGTACCTGATATTCGCACCAACAGCCTGAAGCTTTTCAACTATATCCGAATATCCTCTTTTTATATGGTAAACATCTGTTATTTCAGTTTCTCCGTCAGCTAAAAGGCCTGCAATAATCAATGCCGCTCCTGCTCTCAGGTCTGTTGCCTTCACCTTTGCTCCGCTTAGCTTGCTGCTGCCCTTCAGTATTGCATTGCTTCCTTCAATCTTTACATCCACACCCATTCTTGACAGCTCGTTTGCATGCATGAACCTGTTTTCAAAAATAGTTTCATGAATTATGCTGGTGCCTTCTGCTATTGAAAGCATAGCCATAAATTGCGCCTGCATATCTGTTGGGAATCCCGGATACGGAAGGGTCTTTATATCTACAGGATTAAGCTTTCCGTCAGATATAACCCTGAGCTTATCATCATATTCCTCAACCTTTGCCCCGGACTCTCTCAGCTTTGCAATAACCGGCTGCAAATGACTTGACACAACATTTTCAATTACTAAATCCCCACCAGTTGCCGCTGCGGCCACCATATATGTTCCGGCCTCAATTCTGTCCGGTATTACCGTATGCTCGGTTTTATGGAGTCTTTTAACTCCCTTTATTCTGATTGTCTTTGTACCTGCACCAACTATATTTCCACCCATGCTGTTGATAAAATTAGCCAGGTCAACTATTTCCGGCTCTTCGGCGGCATTCTCCAAAATTGTCTCCCCTTCAGCCAGAGCAGAAGCCATAATAATATTCTCAGTGGCACCAACGCTGGGGAAATCCAAATAAATATAGTTTCCGGTAAGCTTCTCAGCTATTGCATTTACATATCCGCTTTCCGATTTGATTTCAGCACCAAGATACTTAAATCCTTTTAAATGCAAGTCTATGGGTCTCATTCCTATTGCACAGCCTCCCGGCATATACACCTTTGCATTTTGGCATCTTGCAAGAAGTGGTCCCATAACGAGAAATGAAGCCCTCATTTTACTGATTAATTCATACGGCGCTTCACATGTTTTTATTTTTTCTGCGGAAATCTTCAGTGTATTTTTCCCGTGTTTTTCTACCCTTGCTCCTAAAACCTCTAAAAGCTTGCACATAACCTTAACATCCTGCAAGCTGGGAATATCATGAATTATGCATTCTTCATCGCACAACAACGTAGCTGCCAGTATCGGCAGAATTGAATTCTTTGAGCCGTCAACTCTTATGCTTCCCTCGAGTCTCAAGCTTCTTTCGACCAATATTCTTTCCATCTTTCTCCCTACAACCTGAATTATGTATTGTAAATCAATTATTTTTCAATAATTAATAAAGTAATCAAATAGCCTTGTACATAATAACACTATTTGTTTAACATTTCAATTGTAAATTTTTCAACTTTATTTTATTACGAAAAATTTACAATAAAATAAATCACCGGAGAAAAACCTTCTCCGGCAATTTATTTTTAATCAATCATTTCTATTTCTGCGCTACATACGGCTTTACCTTCAAGTTCAACCAAGCACTCTTCATTGTTCTGTCCGAATTTAAAGCTCACCATGTTTATTCCTCCGGGATTCTGCACCGTAACTGGACTTTGAATTCCGAATTTCAATGCGGTTATAACTGCACTGGCACACGAGCCTGTGCCGCAGGAGTCTGTGAAATCATCCACTCCCCGCTCATATGTGGTCACATCAATGCTTTCAGAATCTAAAAGCTTTACAAAATTAACATTGGCGCCTTCACTGAATATTTCCCTGTTTCCATCAAGATATTCTCCTATATCCTTCATCTCCGCAATTGAGGCAATTTCATTCTGATGCAAATAGACAACGGCATGAGGCACGCCAACGTACAAGTAGTGGTATATTATTGTCTTACCCTTATACTCTGCAGTACCATGCAGGATGGCATCCTTAGTATTCACAGCTCCCAAATCCAGCATTACAGTATCTTTAAAGACCTGAGCTTTTACAATACCCGCCATGGTTTCCATTGTCATTTTTTCAGGTGCCATATTCTTGTTATATGCATATCTTGCGGCACATCTTGCTCCATTGCCGCACATTTCACCCTCTAAGCCGTTTCTGTTTATAATTCTCATCTTTATATCAGCAATATCAGACTTCTCCACAACCAGTATACCATCTGCTCCTATGGATGTCTTAACATTGCAGTGTCCAAGAGCCATTGTTCTGAGCTGAACATCATCATACTCATTGTCCCAGTTATTAAGCACTAAAAAGTTATTCCCGTTTCCGTTTACCTTAGTGTATTTTATCATTTTTTTCCCTTGTTGATTTTGCCTTTTTTATACATCGCAGCGGCATCTATCAACGCCTTATATATCATTTTTGACTCACTGCATAATTCAAGCATATCTTCGGGATGCCACTGCACTCCCAAAGCAAATGACAGTTTTTCCGATTCAATTCCCTCGATGATTCCATCCTCTGCAACCGCCGATATTTTGTATCCGGATGCCACATCCTTTACTGCCTGATGATGAATTGAGTTTGTTGCAAGCATGTTTGTATTCAAAGTACCATACAACTTTGAATCCTCTGAAATCCTCACCGTGTGTGTGTTGCTTTCTCCCATTGATTTTTCGGGAGAATGCCCAATGGTATTGCTTCGCTGCGAATATATGTCCTGGTAAAGCGTGCCTCCGGAAGCAACATTCATAATCTGATGTCCTCTGCACACTCCCAGCATTGGCATATCACATTTTTCCGCCTTTTTATACAGCTTCATTTCAAATTCATCTCTTTCGACCACAAGCATTCCAACCAGCTCCGTAACCTCTTCACCATACGTTTCCGGAGATATGTCATTACCACCGGTAAAATATATTCCGTCTACCATATTAATATATTCATCAATAACATCCTCATTGTCCGTCAGCGCCATCATAAAAGGAATGCCGCCGCTAAGAACGATAGCATTTATGTTATTTGCATCAACCTTCAGAAAAGCTGTTCCCTTGTCCGGCTCTTTACGAACCGTTATACCTATTACAGGCTTCATAAAAACCTTCCTCCCCTGTCAATTGATTTATAATATATTTTTTCCCGTCAGATAAATAAACCCGGGGAACTCTCCTGCTCAATAAGGAAATAATATTATTTTTATTCGTGCCTGCCATGATTGCTATGGAAGCAAGAGAAACTTGAGAATCTGTGTCCGTATCGTAAATGCATACCTTGTCTCCCGGCTTGACCTCTTCTATGTCGGTTACATCCACCATGCACTGGTCCATACACATGAGACCTGTAAAATATGCCTTTTTATTTTTTATCAACACATATCCGTTCTTCCATAACTGTCTTGGATAGCCGTCCGCATACCCAAATGCCAGAGCTGCTATCTTCATATCCTTTTCAGCTTTGAAAAAGTAATCATAGCTCACTCCTTCTCCCCGGCTTATGCTCCGAACCTGTGTTACCGTAGAATACAGCTTCATGGAATACCTCAGGTCAAAGTTCTTATATGACTCTCGGTCTGCCTTGAGACCATAAATAAGCGCACCAATCCTTACCATGTCCATTCTCGCCCATGGATAATCAACAGCAGTAATGCTGTCAGCCATATGCATTTTAGGCACCTTGATGCCCTTCTCTTTCAGTTCCCGAATAAAACTGTTAAACCTGTCAAATTGTTCTCGGTCTCTCTCATAGTCCGCCAACGCAAAATGCGAATATATACTCTCTACAGACACCATACTGCATTCCATCATATTCTTTATTGCCTCAACACTGTCGTGACCGGTATTGAATCCAAGCCTGTTAAACCCTGTATTAATCTTAATATGGAGCCTTATATTTCCGTCACCGGGATATATTCTGCTTAAAATGTTCTCCCAGCACTCTTTTGAATACACCGTCATGGATATTCCATTTTCAATTACAGTCCTGATATTGGCCGGAGCTATCCTGCCTAATACCAAAATTTCTGCAGTTCCGTCTATTTTTCGCAGCTCCAGCGCTTCCGACAAATTTGCAACAGCAAATTTGTCGGCACCTTCACTCAAAAGCAGCTTGTATATTTCAGTTGCCTTGTGTCCATATGCATCCGCCTTTAACACAAACATTATGTCAAGATTATGAAATTTATTTTTAATCTCTCTGACATTGTGACGTATGGCATCAAGGTCAATAACGGCATATGTATCTAAATCATCATACATATTATTTCCCTTTATACCTATCTTTTAAATTTAATTGTTTTATTGAAAGTATCAACCTCACATTCTGTACCTAAGGGTATTGTGGAAGTGGGGAAGCAATGCCCGCATTTTATGTTGTACATAACAGGCTTATCCAGATCTTCGAAAAAGTCTTTAAGAAGCTCATCTATTCCGTAGGACGGATCCCTCGGATTTTCACAGTCTGAAAAATCACCTATAATTATTGCGGCCGCATCGTTTATTTTATTGGAAAATTTCAATTGATACAGCATCCTATCAACTCTTGTGACATTTTCATAGATATCTTCGAAAAACAATACCTTATCTTTTGTATCTATTTCATACGGTGTACCAATCATGGATGTAATGAGGGCAAGATTTCCTCCAACAACGGTCCCCTCTGCCTTTCCGTCACATATAACCTTAAAGTCCTGTCCTTCCGGATTTTTAAGGTACAGCTCATTGTCCATGTTCAACGCACTTTCAAAACTTTCTCTTGAAAAGTCGTCAAAATCGCCAATCATGTTTGACTTCACCATTGGACCGTGAAATGTAACCATATCAGCCTTCTGATTGAAGTATATGTTTAGGTTGGTAACATCGCTGTAACCCACAAATATTTTGGGATTTTTCTTCACAATATCCAAATCAATCTTGTCTATCACATGGCTGCTGGTATCTCCGCCTCTGATACAAAATATTGCCTTTACTTCTTTGTCCGCAAACATTTCATTTATATCTTTAGCCCTTTCGGCACCTGTTCCTGCTTTATATCCGTGAAGACTTTTATATGTGCAGGAAGCCATTTTAACCTTATAGCCTTTATCTTCTAAGAATTTTTTGCTTAAATCCGCCTCTTCCGGAGCAACCGGTGACGATGAAGCAACAATAGCTACAGTGTCTCCCTTTTTTAACTTTTCTGGAAATATCATATTTAAACTCCTGATTTTTTATTATTAAATTATATGCTTAATTTAACCAAACATTATATTAGTTATAATTACTGCAGACAGCAATCCTGCCGCATCAGCCAGCAATCCTGCAGACAAAGCATGTCTTGTTTTCTTGATGCTTATGGAACCGAAGTAAACCGCAAGGACATAGAACGTTGTATCTGTGGAGCCGTTCATGACTGAAGCCATTCTTCCTATTAATGAATCCGGTCCGAATTCAGCAAAGAGTCCGTTCATTATGCCGCTTGCTCCTCCTCCTGACAACGGACGCATGAGTGCCATTGGCAATACTTCCGAAGGCATTCCGATAGCATTTGTAATTGGCGCAACCAATTTTGAGAAATAATCCATGGCTCCTGAAGCTCTGAATACTCCTATGGCCACAAGCATAGCTGTAAGAAAAGGAATAACTCTTATTGCGGTGTTAAATCCTTCCTTTGCTCCCTCTGTAAACACTTCGTAAACCTTTACCTTTTTTATTACTCCATATGTTGTTATTGATAAAAGTATTAGCGGTATTGCATATAACGATATAGTATTAACTGCTGATATAAACATATTATTCCTCCCGTATTATTCATTTGTTTGAGCCATTTTCATATCCGGCTTAGTTGTTCTGTATTTTTTAGACTTGCTTAGCAACTTCACCGCAATAATAGCAGTAGTTGTTGATATTGCTGTAGCTATTATTGCAGGTCCTATTATTTCAACTGCATTTGTAGATCCTGCCGCAACTCTGTATGCAATAACCGAAGCCGGCACCAATGTAACAGACGAAGTATTAATAGCCAAAAAAGTACACATGGAATCTGTGGCCGTGTCATCTGTGGTATTCAACTTCTGCATTTCCTGCATTGCTTTAAGTCCGAAAGGTGTAGCGGCGTCTCCAAGCCCAAATACGTTTGCCGCTATGTTCATTACTATTGCTCCCATTGCAGGATGATCTCCGGGTATGTCCGGAAAAAGCTTTGTAAGAATCGGCTTCAAAGCTATACTTAATTTTTTTACCAGACCTGATTCCTCAGCTATTTTCATAATTCCAAGCCAAAGAGCCATAACTCCTATCAACCCCATAGACAGCTCCACTGCCGTCTTTGCATTGCCTATGGCTGCATCTGTTACAGCTTGTACATTTCCTGTGACGATTGACACTACTATTCCGATAATCAATAATCCAAACCAAACATAATTAATCATTTTACTTTTTCCTCCTAATGTTTTTATTAATTGCGATGTTGAAACTGCTGTTTCTAACCTCCTTGTATAATATATAGCAATTTATGTGCCATAAATTTCACAGCATTTATGAAGCAATCAAAATTTATTTTCCATAATTTCGAACGACGAAAAAAATACCGTTCGTGTAAGCGGAATTTTTCCGGATATTCGAACGGTATTTTTTAAATTTTAATACTGTGTTTTTTCATTTTTTCATAAAAAGATGTCTTTCCCATCTTAAGCATTTTCCGAGCTTCAGCCTTGTTTCCGTCACAATACAGCAGCGCATCAGCAATGGCTTTTTTTTCGGCATGATCCACTGCCTCCTGCAATGAGTAAACTTTCTTGATATTTGTTTCCTTCAGGCCTTCATTTTTATAGTTAATAAATATATTTTCAATGGATATTTCCTCACCCTCACATAGGTTAACTGCTCTTTCCAGTACATTCTCAAGCTCTCGCACATTTCCGAACCAGTCATAATTTATCAACACCCTCAAAGCGTCATCAGACAGCTTTTTTGTCCTCTCCGACATTCTGCTAAATATCTTAGGTAAGATATTGTAAATAAGCGGGATTATGTCCTCCCTTCGCTCTCTGATAGGTGGTATATGTATGGGAAAAACATTTATTCTGTAGTACAGGTCCCCCCTGAATTCTTTGTTTTCCACCAAGTCTTCAAGATTCTTGTTTGTGGCTGTAATAATTCGTATATCTAAGCTTTTTTCCTCAGTACTGCCTATCCTCATAATCTTTTTAGTCTGT
>DNNV01000158.1:0-9403 GCA_003497505.1 Clostridiales bacterium
AATCGGAGTGTACAGTCACGGCATCAGGGCTGCTTACCTGCCCAGCAAGAGCATATACGCTGTTCAGTTCACTATTTAATATGCTAAGCTGTATTTCATTTTCATATACAGCGGCGGTTTCACTTGATACCGCAGTGATTGCTGCCGTTCCATCCGAGCTTTTTTTCATGTCGATTGCAGCCTGGATTTCGGCCATTTGTTGATTTATCTGCGCAGCGCTCATATCGGTATTCAAATCAGCCACAAGCTGCCCGCTCTTTATTTTCGCACCGTCCTCATAGTAATATGTGGCGCTTCCGTTTACAGATGCATTGTAAACTCTTTCGTCCTTGACTACTATGCCGTCAGCAATGATAACATTTTCTAAATTTCCGTTCTCAGCAACCATACTTTCCACAGAACCGTTTAAATTCTGAAATATGTAAATAACTATACATACAGCTGCAAAAGAGAAGAAAAAATTTTTTAAACCGAAGTTTTTTCTCTTAGCCATTTAAACAAAACTCCAATTTTACTTGTTTCAAATTTATTTATTTCAGTTAGATACGCATATTATAACACAATTTCAAATTGCTTTGCAAGCTATATATGCTGATCTTCAAATATTATTCCAATTAATTGCGATAAATTTTCAAGATTAACGTCATTTTTTTATAATAAAAACAAAAAAAAAAAGATTCTTCGTGCTTTATTTCCATGCACAAAGAATCTATGATATTATTTTTTAAATTATGAGGAATATTATGCTTCCCGAGCCGTCATTGACTATCTTCTCAATGGTCTTCTTAAGCTTCTTCCTTGCGTTTTCAGGCATTGCCGTAAGCTTCGATTCAAGCTGTTCATCAACCAGGCTGTATAGATTTTTCCCGAATATTTCTGCATCCCATATGCTCTGTGGATTTTCTCTCATCTGTTCAGCAAGATGGTTCATCAAATCCTCACTTTGTGCCTTGTTGCCAATTACAGGTGCAACCTCCGTATTTATGCCTGCACTGAAAATATGAAGCGACGGAGCCTGAGCCTTGATTTTAATTCCGTACCTGCTGCCCTCCTTGAATACTTCCGGTTTTGCGATAATCATATCCGAAATTCCAGGTGACACATATCCGTATCCCTTCTCCTTGGCGTCACTGATGGCGGCCTCAACCCTTCTGTAGCTGTCCTTTGTCTTTGACAAGTCTCCGATTAGCTTCAATATCTGATGCTCTCCGGTAATTTCTTCTCCTGATAATTCACTTATAACCTTGTAATAATAAGAGTTATCAAGGTCAATACGCATATTTATGCTTCCGGTTCCCAGCTCTATATCCTTAACATAAAAATCCTCTATAAAGTCATTTTCTGCGGCGAATATGTTTTCAGCATTAAAATCGCTTAACTTATAGTAGTTTTCAAAGTCATTTCTAAGAGTTTCTATTAAATCCTTCTTCAGCGAATAATCGTATGTGAGCCCGTCAAACCATTTCGGCAGCTCAACATTGATTTCCTTGATCGGGAATTCATACAGCACATCTTCCATAACATTATCAATATCTTCGTTGCTTAAATTCATTAAATCCAAAATCTGTACCGGTGCATCGTATTTATCTTTCAGCTGTAGAGCCAGCGCATTTGTATTTTCGTTCTGAGGATGTGTAGTATTTAAAATAATTACGAAAGGCTTATTTATTTCTTTTAATTCTTTTACTACCCTTTCTTCAGCCATAATATAATTATCTCTGCCAATATCAGTTATGCTGCCGTCTGTGGTTACCAGAACACCTATGGTTGAATGATCCTTTATAACCTTTCTTGTTCCAATTTCCGCTGCCTCAGCAAAAGGTATGGGGTCCTCATTCCAAGGAGTGCTTACCAGTCTCGGTATCTCTCCCTCCATGCTTCCTATTGCACCGGGAATCATGTATCCCACACAGTCAATAAGCCTCAGCTTTGCATTAATGTTATCCTTGAATGTTACTTTTACAGCATTGCCCGGTACAAATTTCGGCTCTGTTGTAGTAACAGTCTTGCCTGTACCGCTTTGAGGCATTTCATCCTTCGCTCTTTCCTTTATATATTCATCTTCTATATTCGGCAGCATTACATTTTCGGAAAATTTCCTGATAAACGTCGACTTTCCAGTACGAACAGGCCCAACAACTCCCAAATATATTTCGCCCTTCGTTCTTTTTGCTATGTCCTCATATATATCTAAATTAGTAATAATAATCCCTCCCCCTGCGAAATATGCACTTTCGTATACAATTAATTTATATGCCTTGTTTAATTGCATTATTCCAAAATATACAAAAATATATTTCAATATTTCAGCAATTCTTCATAAATAAATTTATGTTTGTGCAGAATAAAAAATGCCCGCTTTCTGCTGCAAGCATGGCAAATCGGACATCACAATACATTATATTATATTTCTGATTTAGAGTATTTTCAAAAGCACCGGAACAGTAATCAAGGAGAGCAGTGTGGTTGCCGAAACTATGATTGCGGCATAATCCTTTTCCTTTCCAAAGCTTTCCGCCAAAATAGATGTCATTGCGGAGGCGGGCATTGCGGTCATTATTATGACCGAATTCAATGCCTTGGATGATTCAGGCAGCTGCAGTGAAACCATATATATAATAATCGGAATAGCTATCAATTTCACTGTTATTCCATAATAAACAGTCCAATCCTTCATATATTTTTTTACCTTTGCATTTGACAATATAACACCTATTATTATCATTGACAATGGCCCGGTAATACTTCCAATGCCTTTTATGCCTGCCAGTATTGCACCGTTTATTTTTATATCAAATATCATAATTACCACGCCGATGATTACCCCAATAATCGACGGGTTAAAAACCAATGCGATTAGCTCCTTCTTCAGATATCCTTTTTCCAGCCCGCCCTTATAGAGCATAATACCGTAGGTCCATAGAAGAATAACAAAAAACATATTAAATATTGAGCCGTAAATTACACCCTCTGAGCCGTATATGGAATTTAAAATCGGGAATCCCACATAACCCGTATTGACAAATACATTGGCAAAATGGAGTATTGTTTTTTTATCATTTTTAACAGGGAAAAGCAGTATGCGGGAAACAACGGCCATTATTATGTACGCTGCAATGCTGTAATAAAATGTTTTTACCACATTGTCTTTTACCGTATAATCATATGTGAATATAAAGGAAGAAACAATCATAAAAGGAAGTGCGATTTTTATAAGTATATCCGTAAGCCCTTTATTGAGCTCCGAAGTTATTATTTTTTTCCTGCTTCCGTAAACACCCACCGATATCATTATAAACAAAGAAAGCACACTGTCTGTTATTGACTGCATCACATACCCCCTACACTTTATTAATCATTCTATGTAGGTATGCGTCCATATGTTATATTAAAACTATTTCATTCTATTATTTTTATTTCATGTCCATAGGTGTATAAAATTTCCCTGTCAGCAGTTATACTGCAAAGTAAAGCCACAGTATCCCCCGCTTCTATTATGGGAAGATTTAAACCACTATAATTATCTATGAGCAATATATCTGCGGAATTTTTCGTTTTAATGTTGAGGCCGAGAGCAAGGGCATCCTCTTCCTTCATTTTTATGTCTTTTAATTTAATATAGAGCCCGTTTCCGATTAACTTTAATTCATCCACTACTCCCTGCATTCTATAGTTTCTTCCGTTATCATCCCGCCTGTCTAAGTCTATGGGAAATCCATCTGCCATTTCTGTAACAGCAGTCCCGTCATTTATGCGACAAATCATACGGTGACTTGAGTCCTGCAAATCATTAATTAATCCTCGCTTTGAAAACAGCATGAGTTCATTTTCATTGATTACCGTATTTATGCCATAGTCATATTTATCCGTTGAGAACAGATGCACCTTGCTTTCGCTGCTTTTATTGATATAATAATAGTCGCTGTGTGTAATAACTGAGCTTTCATCGATTTTATCCAATGATACAATTACATAATACTTTGCATCTCCGATTAAACGAACTGTCTCATCACCGTTCAGCTCAAACAAACTTCCATATTCCGAACTTTGAAATGTATTTTTAAGCTTAATTGCCTCTGCTGTCCCCTGTTCTGATATCTTGCATACATAACTGTGCCCTGCCTCTGTATTTCTGGTAGACATATTAAATCCACCGGTGGTTATTGTGAATTCAAATTCATTCTTTTTTTCCTCAACAGTGTAAGAGCACCTGTCTCCCGAAAACAAATATATTTTAACAGGATTATTTCTGTTTATGTAATAGTAATCCGTAGAAATATCTTGATAATTTTCATCGTACTTTGTAGATGAAATTATTGCAAAATCACTATCTGTGCACCTTAACTCCAAGTAAAGTCTCTCTTCAAATTCAAACATGGATTCATAGCCCTTGTCTAACGAAACTATTTCCGTTATTACCTCCCACGGTCCTGTTCCCATTCCAATATTATATATCAGGCGATATCCGGCTATTTTGAATTTTCCTCTGCCAATTAAGGAGTGATTTGCCATCTCATCGAATAAGCCGTTTGTTTTGGAAAACCATACAGAGAACTTATTGCCCTCACCATATATGGCAGGAAAATTCTTTTTATATTCCTTATCCACATAAATGTTACCCGTAGGTCCAAACATATCGTTATCCTTTGGGTCAACTATATAGTATCCCTCACACTCTATTTCTCCCGCAAAATCGACTATAAGGCCGCTGCCTGACCTTATTACCCTTTCCACTATGAGACCACTCACAATGTCCTTAGCATTTACGGTATCATCAAGGTCATTTGTTTCAAATACTTTACCTTCGTACGGCACTGTCCCTATATTGTCCGTCAGTTCAATTTTATCTATAAAAAGATAGCCGTAATCATCAACCTTTTCAATTTTTACCTTAACCTTGTAAATTCCTAATTCTTTCGGCAAGCCCTTTACCTTATCCAGGTTGTCATAGGCCAGAATGTAGTCCCGCTTCCCAGTGTATCTGCCTTCCATGATTTCCGAACTCTCACTGTCAGGTATGAACATAAATGTCGAAAAACCTCCCCCTGCCAGTATTCCATATCGTCCGTCTGTAATGATTTCACCGGTTAAGTATTCGCCTCTGTCTATTTCTATGCCATTATCTATATCTTCATTGTTTTCATTTAATTTTTCAGTATCTTCATGAACATTTTCATTTGTTTCTTTTAACCCACCCGTATCTTTGCATCCTGCCGTAAGAATTCCTATGAGAATAACCCATATTAATAAAAATATAAATCTTTTCATATATTCCTCCCCGGGCCACATAATTACTACCCGTTAACAATTATATTATATATTGGCCAGGAAGAAATATCTACCATTAATTGTAATAATATCAAGTTCTGTCTCTAACTCTTCATTGTCCAGCTCATTACAAATTCAGTCTCACCCGTGCTTTCATCTATCTGCTCTTTTGCAATACTAAAATCTTCTTTTAAATAAAACCGCACCGCACCTTCATTTTTCTTGTATACCTGCAATGAAAGATTGTTGCGGATACTCTTGGCATAATTCAGCAAATTTCTTCCTATACCTTTGGATTGATACTCGCTTCGTACAAAGATGCCCGCTATATAGCCATCTACCAATCCAATAAATCCTTGAACTTCTCCCTGTTCCTCATATGCATACACAGATGCCTCCGGTATCATTTTTTTTACATCATCAAAATTATCTCGCCAATAGCCACTTTCAATAAAATCATGGGCGGCAATATTTGTCTCAAGCCATATATTCATCACAACATCAATATCATTCTCTTTAAAATTTCTGATCATTACATGCAATCCTTTTAGTTTTATTTTCTTTCTATACGTTGTCCTTCACCTTTGCAATAACTCTGCATGGAAGTCCTGTCATAAAAACAAGTATGCGGCAATAACACTTGCATGTCAACACAAAATAAAAAAGGGCATTCTCGCCCTTCTTATCACACTTCATTCACTACTACGTTGCCGCTGTTCAATATATTTATGTGGTTGGCTCCTTCTCCGTTCGTATACTCACCAAAGCTGTCAAATGACCACTTTATATTTCCGTACAGGCTGTCTATGGATTCTACAAATGCGTTTATCCTTACATCCGACATCTTTTCAAGCCTGATGTTTATGGTGTTAACTCCGTCGATTGTCCACTTATTGCTGAAATCAGCATATATGAGGTCAATGTTTCGGCAATTCATTATTTCTACTTCCACATTTTGCGGTATGAACAGCTCCGTTCCTTTTGACATCGAATAGCTATAGTTGTTTTCTTTATTGCTTACAGAATAAATGTACAGTGTATCCCCTGACCTTTTGTATCTCAAATGTTCCGAAGAGCTCAAATCTTCAGCATCCTTCTTGCTTGAGGCATAAACATAAAGCTTGGCGATACCGCTTATCCTGTTATCGTCTGATGATCTTATTACCAAATTGTCAGTATCATCTATAATTATTTTCTTAAGTCCCTCATCAAGTGCATATTCATTTAAAGATACATCTATGTTGTAGTGCTCACTCAGGAACATCTGCTGCACTCTGTTCATAATGCCTGTTTCTTCAGCGGCATAAATTCCTAAATTGAACATCAAGATTACAAGCACAGTAAATATGCTGAACAAATCATATTTTATGGACGTATTTTCATCCTTGGATGCATATCTGCACCAAAGTATTTCAATTCCTAACAATATCAATATAATGGGCCACACTCCAGATGCAGTCTTCAAAACAGAAATCCCGTTAAATTGTGATAAAAATAATATCACTCCGAAAGCGATCAACACCAAACCCATGGAAATATTTCCGACTCTTTTAATCCTGATCATTTTCATATTCCTCCTCTTCCGAATCATCATGAACCGCCATGCTTTTCTTGCTTTTTATTATCATGTATATACCTATTACAATAAATATTATTGATACCACTGATGTTTGAATATACCTGCGTATATAGTTGTCAATCAAAGGATACAGAACCCTTTCCAGCAAAATCATAATACCTATTAAAATAAGACCCACACCTGCGAACTCAGGTTTTATATCCGGTAATTCCAGCGTTTGATTTTTCACCTCATCTTTTGAATCATCGGATATGTGCATTGCATCGAAAAAGCTGTAAAACCAAATCATTGGAAGCATAAACAGCAGCAGAGATATTCCCAACCATCCCATGAAAAAGATTGAAAAGAAAAATGCTCCCATTATTATTAATCCTTTTTTCTGGTATCCCAGATACATGTGTCCTGCACCCGGTATTACAGATAACGCAAGTGCAAGGCTTTTTTTATTCAGCTTTTTGTCCGGAATATCGCCTATTCCTTCCGCGCTGTTATACAGCCGCCTCATCTCCATGGTTTTCCAGGCTGAAAACATATCTATCAGGGCAATGAGCCACAATAGTAGGTAGCCTATGACAGTCAGTACCAAGAAAAACTCTTCATAGCTAAGAATCGCAAGCCCTATACCTCCCGTAACTCCCACAACCAGCAGAATTAAAAATATTAAGGCCCTTTCCTTAAAACCTATATACAAATGTGCCAGTCCCGGCACCACAGATAATATAAATGCTATAAACCTGCTTTTATCTCTCATTGTTTTTCCTCCTATTATTTATATCATTATTTTCAATTCCGGACAAAAGATTAGATGTCCCGCTCACTATACCTTCAGAAAAATCAGCTATTACATTCGTATATTCCTTAGTCATATGAACAGATACTGAAAGCTTTGGCACAGTATCCACAAGGCTGGTATAAAACCCTCCAAGGGTCAGGATAATGGTTACAGATGCAACAGCAGCGTAATATCCCAATTGATAATTAAATGCCCTTTTCTTCTGCATTGCTTTGGGCTTAACAGTTTTTATTTTCGGCAGCCTGCTCACTACCTCTGCCGTAAAATCCTCTGATAAAATTTCTCCTGCTGTCTTTTCTTCCTGTTCATCAATAAGGGACAGAAAAATCTCCATACATGTGCTGCAGTCGTATAAATGCCGTCCCATTTCATCTGCTTTTTCTTCAGGCATCAGCTTATTTTTATAAAGCAGCCATTCAACATAATCATAATGCTTCATTTTCTTCCCTCCATTTCTCCTTCAATAATATCTTGGCTCTGTAAAGACGTGATGCTATGGTCTTCACGGGCACATTCTCTTCTTTTGCAATCATTTCATAAGGCTTTTCCTGAAAATAAAACTTCTCCAATGCAATTCTGTAATTGTCAGGTATGCTTCCCATAACCCTCATGAGCGTTTCCCTTCTTTCCTTATCAATCATAAATATTTCAGGATTACCACTCTTGTCATAAGATGAACTGTCAATTAAATCCGTTGTATTTTCAGACGGCTCTTCATTAAATTTTACTTTCTTTTTCCTTATCCAATCAATTGATTTATTTGCCGCTATTTTACCTATCCATGCCTTGAAATTCCCGTTATCATATGATGGTAGAGAGGTATAGATTTGCAGAAATACTTCCTGTGCAACATTTTCGGCCTCTCCGTAGTCTTTGATAAAATTAAGTACAATTGCAAAAATATAATTCCTGTAAGCATTGATTATATTGGCGAAAGCCTTTTCGCTGCCTTCAATGGAGTCTTTAATCAACAGACGTTCCTTTTCCATGCCTCCCCTCCTCTCTTACATTTATTATAACGCAATATAATTTAAAATTACTGCATTAATAAAATATTTTTTCATAAAAAAATACACCCCAAAATTTGAGGTGTGTGGTATTAATATTTTATTTATTATAGCTTTTCTTCTTTTTTGTCTCTGAGCATAAGTCTGGTTACTGTTTCTTTTACATCTGCATCATTTTCCAAAACGTTATACATAGCATCCACTATTGGCATTTCCACATTTAATTTTTTTGAGAGCTCATATGCTCCATAGGTTGTGGGGATTCCTTCCACTGCCATTCCGATTTTTTTGATGGCCTCATCCTTTGTCATTCCCTGTCCTATTAGATATCCCGCATTCCAGTTTCTTGAATGCTTGCTTGTGCAAGTCACAATCAAATCTCCGATTCCTGATAAGCCGAAAAATGTATGTACATCAGCTCCCATAGCAATGCCCAGCCTCGCTATTTCGACAATACCTCTGTTCATAAGAGCTGCCTTTGCATTGTCTCCGTAGCCTACTCCGTCAGATATTCCAGCTCCAAGAGCAATGATATTTTTCAGTGCTCCTCCTAATTCTGCTCCTACGACATCTTCATTGGTATAAACCCTAAAATACGAAGACATGAAAGCATCCTGTATCTCCTCGGCAACTTCCTTGTTTTCACATGCCACCGTAATTGCTGTGGGCATTGAAAGCCCCACTTCCTCCGCATGAGAAGGTCCTGATAATGCAGCAAAAATACAACCTTCTGTTTCCTCTCTCACAATATCTGAG
>DNNV01000158.1:9576-9809 GCA_003497505.1 Clostridiales bacterium
AATATCTGAAACCAAGCACATGGTTCCTTTCTCAATTCCTTTAGAAGCATTTATTATTATTTTATTCTTTTTATATTCTTTGTCTATTTGTCTCAGAACGCCTCTTATAATTTGCGTAGGTGTAACAATCAATAACATATCCGCATCTTTAGAAACTTCATTTATATCAGAAGAAAACACAATATTTTCCGGTATTCGTACATTAGGAAGATATTTTTTATTAACTCTCTCCG
>DNNV01000158.1:10013-11710 GCA_003497505.1 Clostridiales bacterium
TTATTAACTCTCTCCGCACTCAGCGTTCTGCACTGCTCTTCATCCCGCAGCCACACCATTACCTCGTGTCCGTTTTCCGAAAGCAATTTGGCCAGCGCTGTTCCCCAGCTTCCACCGCCAAGCAATGTTATCCTTTTTTTCATGGTTATCTCCTATATCTTATTTTCCTTGCCTTCCAGGATCCTTTTTATATTTGATTTATGTCTGTAAATTGACATTGTCGCTATGAATACACAAAACAGGAACAGCTTCAGGTCAAACGGTCTCACAAATACAACCGCGACTATAGGCGCCGATGCCATCCCAATAATTGAACCGATAGAAACAGTCCTTGTAGAAACAATAATTATAATTCCGACTGCAACACAAATTAAAGTAAGGAAAGGATTTACAAAAAGCATAACTCCCACTGTGGTGGCAACTCCTTTTCCGCCTTTAAATTTAAGCATTACAGGCCAGTTGTGACCAATTATGGCAAATGCTCCGGCAAGATATGCCCCTGCCTGACCTCCCATAGCTCTTCCTATTAATACAGCCACAATTCCCTTAAGTACATCTCCGCAAAGCACCATTGCTGCGATTTTTTTCCCAAATGTTCTCAGGGCGTTTGTTGCTCCCGCACTTCCGCTTCCGTAATCTCTAACATCTTTTTTTTCAAATACTCTGCCGAGTATGTAAGCAAATGAAATATTGCCTAAAAAATATGCTATAAGTGCAATAAGAATAAATTTCATGATATCTCCTACAAATTATATTCCTGTGCTCCGCATCGATTACAGGTTTTTTTCACTTTTACTTCTGAATTCTATTACGATAGGCGTACCTTTGAACTCAAATGATTCCCTTATTTTATTTTCCAGATATCTTTCATAGGAAAAATGCACAATAGTGCTGTCATTAACAAAAATGAGGAATTTCGGCGGGTTAACCGCAACTTGAGTTCCGTAATACAGTTTAAGTCTTTTGCCCTTTACCGTCCTCGGCTGGTTCATAAGTACAGCCTCAGTTATTATATCATTGAGCACGCCCGTTGAAACTCTTAAGTTTCTGAAGTTATAAATAGAATCAACTTCATCTAATATTTTATTAACTCTCTGTCCGGTTAATGCCGATACAGTCAGAATGGGTGCATATGTTGCATAGGCAAGGCTTTCTCTAACTTCCTTCTGATATTCGTTGAAGGTGCTGTTGTCCTTCTCAACTAAATCCCACTTATTTACCACAATTACCATGCCTTTGTTGTTATCATGAGAATATCCCGCAATACGTATGTCCTGATCGGTTACACCCTTGTCGGCATCTATTACAAGTATGCATATATCGGCGCGCTCAACAGCTGTAAATGCTCTGAGAACGCTGTACTTTTCAACAGTTTCACTTATCTTGCTCTTTTTTCTTATTCCTGCCGTATCTATTAAAGTATATTTCTGCCCGTTTCTCTCAAATTTTGTGTCTATGGCATCCCTCGTAGTTCCCGGTATATCACTTACAATAACTCTGTTTTCACCTATTATTCTGTTTATTATGGATGACTTTCCTGCGTTTGGCTTGCCTATAACTGCTATTTTAATGCTGTCATCATCTTCCTCTGTGTTCATGGATTCGTCAAATTTGGCAATTATCTCATCAAGCAAATCCCCTATGCCCAGTGCCTCCGTGGACGAAACTGATACAGGATCACCTATTCCCAGGTTGTA
>DNNV01000107.1 GCA_003497505.1 Clostridiales bacterium
TTGATTAATATATTTAATACAAATATAATATAATTATAATACAACACAGATACAGCGTAGGACAATAATTTAAAATGATTAATAAGAAGGGATAATAAATGGATAATAGACCAATAGGAATCTTCGATTCAGGAGTAGGCGGACTGACCGTAATGAGAGAGGTTATGGAGCAGCTTCCCTACGAAAATATAATATATCTGGGAGATACGGCCAGAATACCCTATGGCTCAAAGTCCGAACAGACCATAAGAAAATATGCCAATCAGTGCTCGTCATTCTTAAAGAGCAAGGATGTGAAAACAATTGTAATTGCCTGCAATACTGCCAGCTCCATAGCTCTTGAGCACGTGCAGAAAAACTTTGACTTGCCCATTATCGGAGTTATTGACCCCGGTGCAAGAAGTGCGGCAGAGGCTACAGAAACCGGAAGAATAGGTGTAATAGGGACAATTGCAACAATAAACAGCAATGCCTACCAGGCAAAAATTATGGAATATCTCCACGACGCAGAGGTAATAGGAATACCATGCCCACTGTTCGTACCCATTGTTGAGGAAGGCTGGGAATATTCCAACGTCGCCGAGCTTACGGCAGAAAAATATCTGGAGGAGCTTATAGAGCACGAGGTTGATACCCTTGTATTGGGCTGTACACACTATCCCATTTTAAGACACACCATAAAAAAGGTGGTTGGCTCAGGAGTTAAGCTTGTAAATCCGGCATTTGAAACTGCCAGAGATTTGAAAAAACTTCTTGCGGAAAAAAATATGCTGAATGAAAATTATGGAAAAGCAAGATATGAATACTACGCAAGTGATGCACCTGAACGACTCAGAAGAATAGGAGGCAATTTCCTTAAGAAGGAAATTGATAATCTCTATGAAATTGCAATAGATAACCTTTAAAGGGGAATGAAATGAACAACATTAAAATGAAAATTACCACAGTTCAAACAGTTGATGATGCGGGAAATGAGGATATCATAGAGCTTGTTACCGAGGCATCCATGGAGCATGAGCATGATTATATAATAGTCAATTACGATGAAAGCGATATAACCGAAAGCAAGGGAACAAGAACCAGGCTTAAAATATACAAGGACCGGCTCATAGTAACAAAAGTAGGCACTCTTTCTTCAAGGATGGAATTTGAAGAAAACAAAAGCTACAGCAATTTATATACAACGCCCTACGGAAACTTTGACCTTAATTTTAACACCATTGCATATAAAAACGGACTGGATGAGCACGGTAAAGGTACCATCAGCATCGAATACAGAATTATTTTCAGCGGTTCGGAAGAAAGTTATAACAAGATGATTATTGATATTTTTTAAACAATTATAAAGGCTGTTTTAATAATCACGAACATTACAGCCTAAAATTCGGCATATGGTGCTGAATTTTAGGCACAAGAGGAGAAGCATGGATATTAAATATTTTGACGCACTTATTCACGCCATAGATTTAATAAATGATGGAATTCACGTCGTTGATGCTTCCGGTAAAATTGTTTACTACAATATAGCTGCAAAGCAGCTTGATGAAATTGATGTTGACAAGGCTATTGGAAGGCATATCCTTGAGGTTTACCCATCACTTACTTTTGAAACAAGTACTTTGTTAAGAGTTTTACGAACAGGCAAGCCTATTTACAATATAGAGCAGAATTTTATCAACTACAAGGGTGATAAGTTGTCAACTCTTAACTCCACAATACCTGTTTATTATAATAATAAAATACTGGGCGCTCTGGAGGTTTCGAGAAACATCACAAAGGTGAGAGAACTGTCAGAAAAAATAGTAAATCTCCAAAAAGAGCTTTATGAAAGAAAAGAAAACGTCGATAAGCCGTCAAAACCCATTGCGAAATTCAACTTCCTGGATATAATAGGCCAGAATAAGGAAATGCTCAAACTTAAGTCCCTTGGACTAAAGGCTGCCATGTCGGATTCCCCGGTGATGCTTGCGGGAAGTACAGGCACGGGAAAGGAACTGTTTGTACAGTCAATACACAATTCCAGCAACAGAAAGCACAGGCCATTTATAGCGCAAAACTGTGCGGCACTTCCTTCAAATCTTTTGGAAAGCATACTTTTCGGTTCGGTGAAGGGAAGCTTTACCGGTGCTGAAAACAGGCCAGGCTTGTTCGAGCTTGCCAACGGAGGCACCTTATTCCTTGATGAGGTGAATTCCATGCCACTTGAACTCCAGACTAAACTCCTGAGGGTGCTGCAGGACGGAAGGGTACGGCGTGTGGGTTCTTCTACAACAACCGATGTAGATGTGAGAATAATTTCCGCAATCAACACAGATATAAGCACTGTTGTTGAAACAAAGCAATTGAGGCAGGACTTATTTTTCCGATTAAATGTAATAACTTTTGTAATCCCGGATTTAGCGAAGAGGAAAGAAGATATTCCTTTGCTTGTGGAGCATTTTATTAAAAAATACAATGACAAATGCAATAAATTTTTCAGGGGAATTTCAAGAGAGGTACTGGATATTTTCATGGGATACAGCTGGCCCGGAAATGTGAGAGAGCTTGAACACGCCATAGAAAGCGCAATATCTCTTTACGACGGTGAAATAATAAGAGAAGAGCATCTTCCATTTCAGTTCAAGAATTATCACCCGAGCAATTCGGTGCTGGATACAAGCACCATACAGCCTCTGAGCATGGCTGTGGAAAAGGTCGAGAGAGAAATAATCATTTCTGCATTGGAGCAGACAGACTACAATATTGCAAGGGCCGCAAAGCTCATAAACGTTCCGCGGCAAACATTGCAATATAAAATAAAAAAGCTTGATATAAAATAACTTCGGAGGGATTGACCCCTCCGAAGTTATTTTGCCAGAGACTCTGCGTAGATACGGCTTGTTTTATCCGAATCTATACCTGTATTGCCTATTTTTCCTTTTTCAATGAATTCAAATATCGCTGATTTCAGCTTGATGTCTTCTATACCTCTTTTCATTTTTATTGCCTCAATTTCCTCCTGAGTTAAAACATCCTGCAACCTCTTTTCTGTCTGGACATCAAAGACAGGAGCCGCATTTTTATCCTTCCCGAAATCCACAAAGCATAATGGCGGGAACATCACACACCACCAATTATTTCCCTGTGCGCTTCCTATTTCTATTCTTACAGCGTCATAGTACCCTTCAGGAAGTACAATATCATCATAAAGCTTGCGTGGAAATTTAAAATTTCCATAATATACATTTACATCATAATCATTGCCTTCCGCCCTTACCGTTGCCTCAGCTTCTTCTCTTATTTCATCAATTTTTTCTACAATCATTTTTTCGCTTACATTTTTTGAATACACATCCTCAAATTCCATGTCAAACTTATTGATTATTTGGTTTCTTACCTTGTATTTCAGCTGTTGGTCATAATCTGTATTTGAATTTGCAACAACATGAAGTCGTATAACCTTGTTGTTTATTCTTGCAATTCCCGCATATGCCTCTGCCGTATATGCAACAGTTATGGCGATAATCACAAGTATTACTGAAATTAAAATCTTTTTATGGTAACTCATATGTCCTCCCTTATTTTACTAATCCTGTGCTTCTTATGTCCACATTTACATGAACATTTATATTTGCCGCTTCAAATACCTCATCGTATTTATCCTCTATTTTGCCAAAATCTGTTTTATGATATTTAGACAAGTCATTTTTTATTTTCAATAAATCTGCCCTGTATGAACCTTGCAGCTTATTTATTGTATCAGATGCAGCAGATGAAACTTTTTTTGCTGCCTCCTCCTTAATCTTTTTCATAAATTCCTTATCATTCAGACGGTCATCACCCACTATAAAAGAATCTATGTAGCAGTACAGCGTAATGTAATAGTCTGCACTGAGGCTGCTCCCATTTAAGTTTATATCCTTTGACATGCTTACATCAACCGCACCTAATGCAACTGTGGTATCATCCACCTCAATATTTATATTTCGTATGTTTGCCCGTTTTGGATTTACTAAAAGCATTATTGCTTCAACCTCCATAGGCTCTAAAAAACCTACGAGCTCATACTCCTTGATAATTGCTGCCCTCTCGATTTTAAGGCTTTTTTCATTTACTTCAACAACAGGCACCATAGCATTGCCTGTCTGACCTAAATGCAGTATGGCTTCGTCAAACGTATAAATATCCTGGTAGCTCTCCCTTTTAAGCTTAATGAGCATTTCACTTAAAAACCTTCCTACAATAGGGTCACTGGGTATTTCTGTCTTTATGATATCCTCAGCCTTACCTTTTGCAATGCAGATTTTAACCCTTCTGTTCATTTGAGGTGAGCGCTGTATTTCATCAAAAATCTTTTTCAGCGTTTCCGGGCTCCTGGCAGTATCCTCTCCTATGACTATAACTTGCATCAATCTGTCAGATATTGCCTTTTCCGAGTGCAGGTAGCTTGTGCTGTAAAAATCGGCAAAGTTGGTTCCTTCCTTTGTATATACCAGCCTCTGCTCTTCACTTCCTTCATTTATTTTTGGAATTTCTGAGGTGAAGGTCAGATCCTTCAGGTTTTTGTCTATGCCCACAGCAAATAAATATTCCCTCTTGTTTATTTCAGCGCTGTCCCAGCACCCTGTCATCAGCATTACAGTCAATATGATCAACAATATCTTAATATTTCTCATTACCTTTCCCTCCTTTTGTCTAACATAGATGCAGTAAGCGGAATCAGGTAATTCAATATGCTTATTATTACTATGGGCCACTGTATATATGGAAACATCATGTACATTCCTGGAAGAGCAGCGGCGGCCGTATACAAAATAGGTATCTGAATGTATATGAAATATCCATTTTCCCTTGTTTTAAATGTCTCCTGCATGGCCAGATTTGTAAAATATGCAATAATGCATATGCATGTGAATGTTACTATTATTTGAAAGCACAGCCCCACAATTTCAGTGCTCTCAAAGAAAAATCCGGGAATATTCACAAATTTCATGACAGAAATAAATGGCCACACCAAGTGCACAGCTTCCTTCATTCCAAACTTCACCACAATAAGCAGGTAGCACGCTATGTACAAAACTGAGCTTATAACGATAAATCTTCGGCTTATGGTTATGTTCTTTTCTTTTGCAGATACTCGACTGTTTGAAAAAAGCAATATGGAGAATCCGAAAAAACCAAGCATCGTGCCGGGCACTGTCTTCACTATCCCCTGAACATCCGCCGGAAATACAGGCAATATGTTTGAATAATCGGCATAATATGTCGAAAATATTATTATGAGAAGGTATGGCACCAGAGATGTAAGTATTGCAATACTTGCAATATTTGCAATAGGCTGTATACCTTTTTTTGCCGCATATGCCGATGTAATAAGAATCACAATTATAATAGCGTTCAAAGGAGTATTAAAAAGCATCATAAGCTTTATCTGCTCGGAAAAATCCTTCATCAATATGCTGTTGGCTGTCAGAAACATGAGTATGTAGTAAATGCCCGCAATTTTTGATATAAATTTCGGAAAAACCCTTTCACCTATACCTATTATTGTATCCTCGCCGTATTTTTTTAGGACCCTGTTAATAGGCTTCAGGGCAAAGTAAATAATTATGGCAGCAAGAACAATTGATATCCACCCAACCGGCCCGTCTATTTCGTATAGAAGCAACGGCATGAGTATTGACTGAAACGCAAATGATATCAGTATTAAAATTGATATATTCTGATATGGAGTAATATCCTGATTAAACATTTGTCTTTCCCCGCTCCTTTTCAAATTGTAAATATCTCGGCTTATGCACCATATTTTTAATCCTTGGACGAATAACCGTATCTTTCAGATCCTTTCTGTTTTCCACAAAGCTGGTGAAGGGAGTCATATACGGAACTCCGCAGCTTTTAAGCGTACACAGATGAATAAGAAGCACGCACAGGCCTATGGATATTCCGAAAAGTCCAAATATGGACGCCAGCAGA